>JBOHWI010000090.1:0-6774 GCA_050736675.1 Binatus sp. (SeqCode) | reverse complement strand
GGCGTGGATCGTGCCCATCGACGGCAGCGCACCGCATCAGGTCGCAAAGGCAGTGCTCGCCTTCTTCTCACCGGCGAAGTAGGGCGTTCTATTCCTTGCGGCAAACGTAGATCGCCGCCGGCTTGCCGAGGACGGAGACGCGGATAATTTTGGCTGGCGCGATCCTGCGGGTGCGCTCGAGCTCGCGCATCAAGCGCCACTCCGCCGTCAGCAGCACCATCGCGCCGCCGCGCTTGAGCACGCGCGCGAACTCGCGCATCCACAAAGGATAGAGTTTTCGATTCTCGCCGTGGGAGCCGTAGCGGATTCCCCACGGCAGGTTGGTGACGATTTTAGTTACGCTTGCGTCGGCGAGGGGGAGCGTGCCCGCGTCCCAGTTCTCGAGCTGGATCGGCTTGTAGCGCGCGCCGACGTTGACGCGCGCCGCCGCGAGCGCCGCAACGTCGCGATCGCTGCCGAGCAGCATCGCGTAACGCCCCAGGTGCGCGCGCTCGATCAGAATCGTGCCCGCGCCACAAAATGGATCGAGCACGACGTCGTCCTCACGCGGCTCCGACAGCCACGCGAGCGCCGCCGCGCTCGACGCGCGCAGCGAGGCCGGTCGATGCGCCGTCTTGTACTCGCGATGGCGCATGCGGTCGTCGCTGAGCCGCACCGTCAGAAAGAACTCCGCGTCGATCATCGTCGCCCACAACTCGACGTCGGCGTCTTCTTCGTCGAGCCGCCAGGTATGGTCGCCGCGCTCGAGAATCCCGCGCTCGACCGCGCGCTGAAAATCGACGCGGCGAAATTCATGCTCACCCGCCATCCGCGCGATCACGCGGAACTTGAGCCGGCGGCCCGCGCGTGTTCCCGGCGAAACCTTGACGCGCGCCTGGAGCGCCGCCTCGACCAGCGGCGCCTCGCGTGCCGCGCCGCGAATCTTGTCCAGTTCCTTGCTCTCGGGCCCGATGCCGGCGCGATAGCCGGCCAGCCCGAACAGATCCTCAGCCGTTCGGATCAGGCCGAGCTGGTCGGCGGCCGGCGCGTAGAAAATCGTCATGCCTGCGCGATCCGGCACGACGCGCCGCGTTATTTCTCGCGCACCGCGGATTCGCGCGGCTATCTCGTCCGCCGCGATTCCCTCGAAGCCCGGCTGCGTATGCGCGATGTAGAGATTCGGCCCGAAGCGAATCGGATGAGGCTGCGCGCGCTCCGGCAATGCAGGCTTTCTATCGCGCCGGGCATTTCGGTGCGTCTGGCGCGCGCTAATCAATTCTCGACCCGCTATTTCGAGCGCGACAGGTACTCGTGGGTCTCGGTGTTGATCGTTATCGTGTCGCCCTCGGCGACGAAGTGCGGCACGTTGATCACCATCCCGGTCTCGAGCGTGGCTGGCTTCAGCGTGTTGTTCACCGCCGCCGTCTTCATTCCGGGGTCGGTCTGCACCACCTTGAGCGCGACCGTCTTCGGCAGGGTCACGTTGAGCGGAGTCGTTTCGTAGAACTCGACTTCGACTTCGAGGTTCGGGGTCAGGAAGCCGACCACGTCCTCGATCAGCTCCTTGGGAATGGTGATCTGCTCGTAGTTCTCGGTGTTCATGAAGTGGAAATCGTCGCCGTCCTGGTAGAGGAACTGCATCTTGCTCTGGTTGAGGATCACGCGCTCGACGCGATCTTCCGAGCGGAACCGGTTCTCGGTCTGCGACCCGGTCTTGATGTTGCGCAGCTTGGTCTGCACCATCCCGCGCCAGTTGCCGGGCGTGATATGCGTGATCGTCATGATCCGGTAGAGGTCCTTGTTGTATTCGACAATCATACCCGGGCGCAGTTGCGTCGCTTGAATCAGCATCGTGTGAACACTCTCGATAAGAACGAAGGTTAAGAAGGGAATATTACGCAAGCCCGCAGCGCGCGGCAAGTTCGCAGCAATGTTCGGCGCTGTCCTAATTCGGGATCGATTGTCCTGATTTGAAAGTGCCGGTGTCTTAAGTTGTTATTTGTTTTTGAGCCGAGGATCGTTGGCGGCGATGCAATTGGCCGACCTTGCATCTTCTGCGTCGATAGCAATTCGACGTTCAAACGGAGAGTATTCTTGCCAACATTCTCTTTGGTCGCCGCTAGGGCACCCCGCGACCGCAGGTGTACGCCAACGCCAACTGTTCAACTTCGCGCTGCATTCTTCCTCCGTGTCGAACTTCTCCCGAATAGTCCATCGTCCGACCGGATCAGTGGACTTGCGGCACCAAGCAGGCACGGGACTATCTGCACACATCGGCGGCACCATTAGATACCAACCTACAAGCGCGAGTGCGGCTGCGTGGCGGGGCTTCATGCGGATTAAGACTCGCGAATATCTCTAATGGAACAGCTTGCTGTACCACGGCTTTGACGGCGGTGGCGTGCCGTACGGCGGCGGGTATCCGTACGGATACGGATTGGGCGCGTACGGATTGTAGCCGGGCGCATACGGATTCGCGTACGCGTACGGATTCGGCCGGTAATACGGCGACGGCGGGTATGCGCCGTACGGCGCCGGGTACATTGGAGTATTGCGATACTCCGTCATCCCGCTGCCTCCACCGACCGTATCCACCGAAGCTTCGACGAAATCGTTGCCGTTGCCGTACGCGCGAATTCTCGCGTCGCTGCCCGCCGGCATCGGAAAAGTCAGGTCGAAGGCGCTGTAGCCTCCGGTGCTTAGAGGTATCGGCTTGACCAACCGCCCATTGACGTAAACGCCCGCATGACGCACGCCCGGGCCCGCAATCTGCCCGACAACTTCGACCATCCCCGGCGCCGACATCAATTCCTCGGCGTCGATCACGTTGATTTGCACGTTGGTCAGCGGGCCGACCGAGCCGTTTGCATTTTCGTTGATATGCCGGCGTGACGGCGAGAGTTCGTCGCCCGGCCGCGGAATCTCGGCGGTGTTATCTCCCCTGGCGGGCCCCACCGACGCGAGTGGACTCTCGGCCAACGGTCCCGCCTCGGCGTGCGACGTGGTCGGTGCGCCCGGGTCGACCTCGATCACTTCCTCGCTACCCTTCATTGGGCCGATTCCGGCCGGGTTCGGCTCGACCATCGCCTGCGCTTGGCGCCCGTACGAATCGGACACGCGAATCGACTGCGTCGGCGAAGGCTGGTCGATCGAAAAATCGAAATTGATTCGCTGCTCGCCGGGCGTACCGGCGACGTCGATATCCCTGCTCTTCGCGTCGCCGTCGAAAATTCCAGCCGATTTGAGATCGGTGCCTTCCAGGTAGCCTTTCACACGCACCATTCCGGCCTTGAACACGCGCGACGCGATCGCAATTTTTGGCGCCGGCGGCATACTTTCCCCGGCCGGCGGCGCGACCGTCGCATGCGAGTCGGCCGCGGACGGCTCGCTCACTGCGAAGGATGAACCCTTCGACGCGGGCACCTGCTTTTCAAGCGCCGCGATCTGCGCCCTGATGCCGCTCCACTCCTCGGGATAATTCCCGCCCGCAACCTTCGCGGCGGCTTCTACTTTGTCGCGATCGCTCAGGACCGCCGCCATCGCGCTACTCGCCCCGGCACCGTCATGAGCGTCCAGAGCCGTTGACAGCGTTTGCGCATCGCCGGCAAGACTGGCGGCAGGCGCCAGGAACGGACCGGCCTTGCCGGGCTCCGCATTTATTCGATTGAGCATCGCGAACGCCTGGTTGCTCAGTTGGAGCGCTTGCGACTGCGCGTCCTGTGCGAATGCTTGCCGCGGATGAATCCCGCAAAACGCGATCAGAATGAGCGCTGCGATCGCGCTCGCGATCTGCCGTGTGTGGGATCGGATATTTCTCCGCTCCCCGCCGGAGAGACCATGAAGGTGGGAGCCCTTGTGCAGCGCGTGTTTTTTTACGCGCGATTCAGGATTCTGCCTCTGCCGGCGCTGACGCAAAGGTTTTCCCGTCCGGCTACGGCGATTGCCGGTAGCGCTCGGCCGTTTGTTTTATTTGCCGGGAGAGTTTCAAGAACAGTTCTCCCTCGTCGTAGATGAAGAGCCAGAGTGCGCCGCCGGCGCCGACAATCAAACCGAGGATAAACGCACCCATAAGTTCGCCCTCCAGATGGCTGGATTATATTCAAATTGCCGCCGGTAAAGATAATACCTTTTGTGTAGGTTCGTAGTGGTCACTTTGACTCAGCATTACCTCGATATAAGCGGTACGCAGCGCCTCTGGTTTCTAGTATCTTGATGCTGTCGTGCCGCATCTCGAAACATCCGAATGTCCCAGCGCCGGCGTAATCGTTCTCGACGCGCGAATTCTCGTGCGCGTGAGCGGCGACGATCGCGCCTCATTTCTGCACGGGATGTGCACGGCAGACGTAAAGGGCGCCCGCCCCGGCGCCATCGTGCCGGCGCTGTTTCTGACCGAGCATGCGCACGTGATCGCCGACGCCTTCATCTGGGTGACGCCGGACGCGCTGCTGCTCGACATCGACGCTGAAGCATGGACGCGCACGCACGCGCATCTGGAACGATTGCTGGTCGCCGACGATGTCGAGTTCGAAGACGCCGCGAATCTCGGCCTGATCGATGTCGAGGGTCCAGCCGCCGTCGCCGCAACCTCGGCGCCGGCATCTCCCTGGACTTTCCTCGAGCAGGGCAGTTTGATCGTCGGCAACCTGCCGCGTTTCGGCGGACCCGCTGTGACCCTGATCGCTGCGCAGGAATCGATCGATTCGACTATCGCCTCAATCCTCGCAAAGAACACCGGCGCGCAGCGCATCGACCCTTCAGCGCTCGAAACCATCCGCATCGAGAATGGCGTCGCGCGAATCGGCACCGACACCACTGAAAAAACGATCGCGCTCGAGGCGCGCCTCAATCGCTCGATCTCCTTCAACAAAGGATGCTACCTCGGACAGGAAACGATAGAGCGGGCGACCGCGCGCGGCGGTCTGAAAAAAAAGATGTTCGGACTTAAGTTCAATATCGGTGATATTCCAGGCGCCGGCGCGGTGCTTACTCTGAACGGCAAGGAAGTTGGCCGCGTGACCAGCGCCGTGCGCTCACCGCGCTTCGGTGCGATCGGGCTGGCGATTCTGCACCACAGCGCATGGACGCCCGGCACGGAGCTGAAAGTGGGCGAGGACGGCGGCGCAATCGTGAGCGAGTTGCCGTTCGCGCAGAGTCCGATGAGTTGAAGCGATACTTTAAGTTTATCACGCGGGTCTTCACGGCCCGGATTTAAGGAGTGTATCGATGGCTAACGTGCTCGGTAAGCGTTACATGTGCGAAAAGTGCGGCACCGAGGTGCTCTGCAACAAGGCCGGCACCGGCGGGCTGGAGTGTTGCGACGTCGAGATGAAGATCAAGGAAGCGAAGCCGCTTCCAAGTTCCGACTAAGGACAACAGCAGGTGATGGCTGCGCCCGGGAAAGCCGACCTGGTTTTGCACGAAGGTCTCGTCCTCGGCCATCCCGGCAGCGACGCGGTCGCCATCGCGCGGGGGACGATCGTCGCGCACGGGCCGTTTGCGGAACTGAAGCCGCTGGTCGGTCCCCGCACTCATCTGATTAAGCTCGGGGGCCGCACCGTCGCGCCGGGCTTCATCGATTCGCATATCCATTTTCGCGAGGCTGCCGCCGCCGCGACGGGAATCTCAGTTCAGCGATGCCGCACCGTCGGCGACCTGCTGGCCGACCTGCGGCTTGCCGCAGGCAAGACGCCGCCGGGCAACTGGATGCGCGCGTTCGGATGCGACGAGGCACTGATGTACGAAAAGCGCGGGCCGACGCGCGCCGAACTGGATCACTCGCTGCCCAAAAATCCGCTGCGCCTGCGCCATCAGACGTTGCACGCGACCTGGCTCAACTCGCGCGCGATCGCGCTGCTGGGGCTTGAGGCTCCCGGCTTTACGCCTCCCTACGGCGCCAACATGATTCGCGACGCCGCCGGCAAGCTGACGGGGCTCGTCGTTGGGATGGAAACGTGGCTGTCGGATCATCTCCCGCCAGTGACCGCCGCGGAGTCGGAGTCGCGCGCGCGCATCATGAGCCGCGAAATGGCCGCTGCCGGTGTCACCGCATTCACCGACGCCACCACACGCAACGGCCCGCTCGAAGTCGAGCAGTTCGCCAAGCTCGCGAGTTCAGGCGCGATATGCCAGCGCGTCGGCGTGATGATCGGCGGCCAGTATCTGGACGATATCGATCGATGCGCGCAGCTTGCCGCTGGAGTCAGTGTAGGCGGCGCCAAGTTCATGCCGGGCTATCAGTACGACGCCGCGGGGCTTTCGCGGCCTGTGCTGCGCGCGCTCGACGCCGGCCTGGATTGCGCCTTTCACGTGACCGAAATCGAAGAGCTGGAGGAAGCTGTCGCAGCTATTGAAGCCGCCAAGCCGCAATTCTCCGGCGCGCGCGAAATGCCGCGCTTTCGCATCGAGCACGGCGGGCTCATCACGCCCAATTACATCGACCGCCTGATGGCGCTCGGCGTATGGGTCGTTACCAACCCCGGCTTCATCTATTTTCGCGGCCCCAAGTACGCCGACGAGCCCGGCCTCGTCGCGCATCTGTATCGTGCGCACAGTCTCAAGTTCGCCGGTGTTCACCTGGTGGGTGCGACCGACGCTCCCGTCACTCCAGCCAGGCCGCTTGCCGCGATTGCTGCCGCCGTTTCCCGCACCACCATCGAGGGCCTCGAGCTGGCGCCCGCCGAAGCGCTCCCGATGAACGAAGCCTTCGCGCTTTTTACTTCCGAAGCTGCGCGCCTTGCCCGGCTGGAGGCCGGCGCCATCGAGCCCGACGGTCTTGCCGATCTTATAGTGCTGCCG
>JBOHWI010000089.1:0-4093 GCA_050736675.1 Binatus sp. (SeqCode) | reverse complement strand
ATTCCGAACCCGGCGCCGGCTCCGACCTGGCCGGCCTGCAGACGCGCGCGGTGCTCGACGGCGACACGTTCGTGATCAACGGGCAGAAAGTATGGACCAGTCTGGCGCATCGCGCGGATTGGCAGGTGCTGCTGGTGCGCACCGATCCCGCGGCGCCCAAGCACAAGGGTATTTCGTACCTGCTGGTCGATATGCATAGCCCCGGAATCACTGTGCGTCCTCTCGTTCAGATCACCGGCGACGCCGGGTTCAACGAGGTGTTTTACGACAATGTTCGCGTCCCGAAAGAAAACCTGGTCGGCGAGCTGAACGCGGGATGGCAAGTGTCGATCGCGACGCTCATGTACGAGCGCGTTTCCGGCGGCACGCGTCATCCGGTGGAACGCACGATCGGCGAGTTGCTCGAGCTCGCGAAGAAAGTGGATTTCCAGGGCGCGCCCGCGTGGAAGCATCCGTATGTCAGGCAGAAGCTCGCGCAGTTTGCGGTCGAGGCGCGATGCCTGCGGTTGTCGCGCTATCGCTCGCTGTCGGCGCAGCTCAAGGGCAAGGTACCCGGCGCGGAGAGTTCATTCGGCAAACTCTTCGCAACCGAGCTGAACCTGCGCGTCGCGATGTTCGCCGACGAGATGCTCGGTGTGTTTGCCAACGTCGAAGGCGGCAGCCTGGGCGCGGTCGAAGGCGGCCGCTGGATGCATCGGACGCTCGCGGCACGTGGGCTGACAATCGCTGCCGGCTCGAGCGAGATTCAGCACAACATTATCGGCGAGCGAGTCCTCAAGCTGCCCAAGGGCTAACGCGCAGCCGCGGGTCCGCCTAACTGCCCAGGCGCGCGCGATTTGCCCAGTAGTCGGCCGCCGCCCGGAAGGCCGCCGCTGCGCGCTCGAAACTGTCGAACACGACCAGCCCCCGCGCGCGCGCCAGCTCCTTGCCGCGCGCCACGATCGTCTCGACGTGGGCGGGATGCATCACGACGGCAAACGGCTTGGTCGAGCGACCGGCAAAATCCGCGAGCTTGTCGAGCAGGCCCGTGATTTCATCTTCGTGCGTGGCCCATCGTGCGGCGCGCAGTCCCGTGCCGACCTCCAGCAGGATCGCATCGATGGCCGCGTCGCGTTCGAGAATCGCGAGGATGCGATCGAGATTGCCCTGATGATGTCCCGCGCCGATCGTGCCGCCCGCGTCGAGCGGATTGCGATAGCTGCCCCCGATTATGTTGAAGAACGTCTTCAGCTCGTCGTACGACGACTCCGACAGCGCGGGAATCTCGAGCCCCGCCGTCGCGAACGTGTCGGTGATTACCACTGATTGCCCGCCGGTCATCGCGACCAGGCCCATCCGCTTGCCGCCGATGCGCTTGGCGCGAGCAAACAGCTCGACCGCATCGAGCATCGCGTCGAGATTCGCCACTTCGACGGCGCCGCTTTGCCGCACTACCGCGCGCCAGGTCGCTTCTGGGGTCGCGAGCGACCCGGTGTGCGAAAACGTCGCGCGCGCACCGGCCTCCGTCACCCCACCCTTCCAGATAACCACGGGATGCCGCTCGGCCGCGTGCCGCACGCTGTCGAAGAAGCGCCGCCCGTCGCGCACGCCTTCGATATACATCCCGATCACGCGCGTGGCCGGGTCGGCCGCCATCAGGTCGATATAGTCGGCCGCCTCGAGCACCAACACGTTGCCGATCGACGCCGCCTTGTTGATATGGATCCCGTGCGTGGGCGCCTGCAGGCAAAAGTTGATCGTGTGCGTGCCGCTTTGCGAGATGAAGCAGACGTCGCCCGCCTCGCCCACGTGTTCTTCCGGAAAATTGCACAGTCCCGCGCCGGGGCTATACAGCCCCATGCAATTCGGGCCCACCAGCGCGATTTCCGAGTTGAGCGCAAGGTCGCGCAGCTCGGCCTCGAGCCGGATGCCCAGCTCTTCCGACGTTTCCGAAAATCCCGACGTGAAAAATCCAATCGAGCCGACGCGGTTGGCGACGCAGTCTTTCAAAATTCGCGGCGCGACCTGCCGCGGCACGGCGCTGACCGCGTAATCGATCGGCTCGGTGACTTCCGCCAGGCTCTTGCGGTTCTCGACGCCCATCGCTTCGATTCCCGGTATCTCGTTCGGATCGATCTGCACCGAGTAGAGCTTGCCCTTGAGGTGCGCCATCGCGCGCAGCCACATGTATCCGCTTATCCGCTTGTCGCCGATAACGACGACTGTGCGCGGGTTGAACGCCCGTTCAAGATTCCTGAGTCGCGCCGCGCGATGCGGGTCCTGCCCTATCGTCTGGGTCCCGGAACCCGCGAGCACGATGCGCGCGTCAAGAATTGCAAGGCCGTCCTCGTACGCGACGACCGGGTTGAGATCCATCTCGGCGATATCCGGATGCGTCGCGGCGATTCCCGAAATGGTTTCGACCAGCGAGACAATCGCGTCGGTGTCGACTCCGGGCTGGCCGCGGACACCGCGGAGGATCTGTGCGCCACGCAGCCGCGCGAGCATCGCCAACGCCTCGCTCCCGCCAATCGGTGCGAGCGCCAGGGCCGTATCTTTCATCACTTCGACGAATACGCCGCCAAGACCCACCATCACCATCGCGCCAAACCGCTCGTCGCGAAACGTCCCGGCCAGCAGCTCGACGCCCGGCTTCGCCATCGGCTGCACCGCCACGCCTTCAAAGCTCGCGTCGCGGGCTTTGGCGAACAGGTTGCGGCGAATCCGCTCGAAGGCCTCGCGCACCGCGGCTTCGTCGCCGAGATTCAGCTCGACGCCGCCAACGTCGCTCTTGTGGCTCACGTCCGGCGACAGCACTTTCAGCACCACCGGAAATCCAATTCGCGACGCGGCGCGCGCTGCGTTGTCTGCCGTCGCGGCGGCCTCGGGCACGACCACGGACAGGCCGAGCGAATGCAGGATTCGCTTGCTCTCAATTTCCGTAAGAACTGTTCGTCCGCTGGAACGAGCCCGCGAGATTACCGATGAAATGATGGAGTCAGCCACGCTTGTCGCGTATAGCAGAGCCACAGAACTATTTGAACCATCGGGAGTTTCGCCGCATGCCGCGTCCGGTCCGTGTACGTAGAAAGGTATTCGTCACCCGCACGATCGATCGCGCCGCGCTCGAGCGCCTGCGCGCCGCCGCCACAGTTACGGCATGGCGCGGCGATATGCCACCGCCGGCGTCGACGCTGCGATCCGCATTGGCGAACGCCGACGCCATCCTCTCGATGCTCACCGATCGGATCGACGCGCGCGCGATTGCGGATGCGCCGCGGCTGCGCGTCATCAGCAACCTCGCCGTCGGCGTGGACAATATCGATCTGGAAGCCGCCACCCGCGCAGGCATCGCCGTCGGTCACACTCCCGGCGTCTTGACCGAGTCCACCGCGGACCTCGCCTTCGGCCTGCTCATGGCGACCGCGCGGCGAATCGCCGAAGCCGACCGCCACGTCCGCGCGGGCGAATGGCGCACGTGGGGACCGATGACAATGCTCGGCCGCGACGTGCACTCAAGCACGCTGGGGTTAATCGGATTCGGTGCGATTGGTCAGGCCATAGCGCGTCGCGCGACGGGCTTCGGGATGCGCCTGCTGTATCTCGATCATCGGTCGAGCAAGCGGAGTCCGGCTCGCCTCGACTCCGCGACTGCGGGCGCCGTCGGTGTCAGCCTGCCGCGCCTGCTGGCCGAGTCCGATTGCATATCGTTGCACGTGCCGCTGACGTCAAGGACACGGCACATGATCGGGGCGCGTGAGTTCAAGCTGATGAAGACCGGCGCGATTCTCATCAACACCGCGCGCGGCGCGATCGTCGATCAGGCCGCGATGGTTGCGGCGCTCAAGTCCGGCCGTTTGGGCGGCGCTGGTCTCGACGTGACCGATCCCGAGCCGATCGCATCTACCGATCCTCTGCTCCGATTGGACAATGTGGTCATCACACCCCACATCGGCAGCGCGAGCATTACCGCGCGCGCTCAGATGGCCTCGATGGCGGTGGACAACATACTCGCTGTGTTCGACGGACGCTTGCCGCGATGTTGCGCAAACAAAAAAGTCAGTCTGCGTCCTTCGGCTGGAGACTAGAGCTGGGTGTCCACGCTGGACAGCAG
>JBOHWI010000088.1:0-6594 GCA_050736675.1 Binatus sp. (SeqCode) | reverse complement strand
CGGGCAAGGATGGCGACGGTGTCCTGGTCGTCGTCAACCACCATTATCTGCGGCAGTCTGGTTGCTTCACCCATACAATTCCCAGCTGGTCTAGGCTTACTCGCATTCGTCCAGGGACGCCGGAGCGATCACGCCGCATCGCCTCAGCTTCGCGGAAAACGTCGTTCGCTTGAGTCCGAGCAACCGCGCTGCCGCCTGTTTGTTCCCTCCCGTCTGCTTCAGCGCGTCGTTAATCAACCTACCTTCCAATTCCCGTACCAAGTCGGTCAGGTTCACTCCGCGCTCTGACAGCTTGACTGCGATCGGAGGCGGTGCGGGCCGCGCGTTCGCCACCAGGTTCTGCGGCAGAATCGACGTATCGATAATCGAACCCTCGCACAGGATCGCCAGCCGCTCGACCATGTTCTCGAGCTCGCGCACGTTGCCCGGCCAATCGTACGACCATAGCGCGACCATCGCCTCGCGGCTGATTCCGATCTCGCGCGCCGGCGTGCGCCCGCGGATGCGTTCGAGAAAGTGCTCGGCCAGCAGCGGGATGTCGGAGCGCCGCTCGCGTATCGGCGCGATCACGATCGGCACCACCTGCAGGCGATAGAACAGATCCTCGCGAAAGGTGCCCTTCGCCACGGCCGTCGCCAGGTCGACGTTGCTCGCCGCGATCACGCGCACGTTGACCCGCGCCGCCCGGTCCGCGCCGACGGGACGCACCACGCCGTCTTCGAGTACGCGCAGAAGTTTCGCCTGCAGCGCGCCCGGCATCTCGCCGATCTCGTCCAGGAAGATGGTGCCGCGATCGGCCGTCGTCAGCAGCCCATGACGCGATCCGGCGGCGCCGGTGAACGCGCCCCGCTCATGCCCGAACATCTCCGACTCGAGCAGGTCGTGGGGAATCGCCGCGCAATTCACCGGCACGAACGGCTGATTTCGCCGCGGCGACAGCGCATGGATCGCATGCGCCACCACTTCCTTGCCGGTGCCACTCTCGCCGGTGATCAGCACTGTCACCTCGGCGGGCGCGACGCGCTCGATCAGCGCGCGCAGTTTCACGATCGCCGGATGCTCTCCGATCAGCGTCCGTCCGACCGCGAAAGACTCCTCGGCCTCTGCGAATTTCGGTTGCGATGCCACCCGTGATATCGATCCGTAACCGGCGCCCGAAAACAGAACCGCCGTGTTACGTGCAAAATGGTCTCACGCCGCGCGCACGGTTGACAGGCATATGACTGCGTGTGAACAGCATAGACAAAGCAAGTCGCGGTTATTGTTACGCGGGGAACGCTATCAGATGCCGCCCGTCGCGCTGCGATAGTGCGCCGACTGGCCCGGCCCCTCGGCCACCGAGATTTCCATCGTCGTTACTTCGGTCAGCGCACCGCGCGCACTGAGCGCCGCCGCCAACTCGTTCCAGATGTAGCGTGCGAGCTCTTCGGCCGAGCTATGCACGATCGGCACGATACACACGTCGGCCGCCGGCAGCACGAACTCGTCCTGCTCGTAGCGGATTCGCACGATGCCGTCGGCGGGTCCGTCGATCACGAGGCAATCACTGTCGCGCGGAATGATCGTGCGCTCGTCGAGCCGATCGACGATCTCTTTGGTGAGTTTTTTGATCAGACCGAAATCGATCACGTAGCCGGTCTTCAAAAGCCGCCCTTCGACGTACACGCCGACCTGGTAATTGTGGCCATGCAAGGGCTCGCGAAATCCCGGGTAGGCGATAAAGTGCGCGGCCGAAAATTTCAGATTCTCTTTGGCGACATGAATTGAAAAATTCGCTTTCACTTTCGACGCCATCGATTCGTCCCTGTCACTATACAACGCCGGCCAGTTTAAGCAGCGCGGCCACGTTTGAGAGGCGGCGCAACGAAGCCGGGAACCGCTCATCGTACCGCGCCGGGTCGAGCGAGGTCGCCGCGATAAACCGCTCGCGCTCGCCCCGCGCTATTGGCCCGAGATGCGCCGCGAGTTCGCGCGCGCATCCCCCGTCCCCGTCGAATCCCTGCGCCAGGTCGCCGACGTCCAGTCCATGCAACCCGCCGAGAATACACTCGGCGTAGTATCCAATCTGCCCCGCGCGATCGAACCCGGAAATCCCGGCTCGCATAGAGTCCTCGAGCGACAGCAGTAGGTCGATCCCGAACTGCCGGCGGCGCGAGATAATCGCCGGATCGCCGCTGCCCTCGAATCCCGAACCGATCGCAATTATCGCGATGCGGCCGTCGTCAATCTCGATCGGATGGAAAATATATCCGGGCGAGGTGTAGTCGAGCGTCGTGCGCAGCATGGTCCGATACGCGAGCAAATCGAAATTCGCCGCGACCGCGATCTCCATCAAGTACTCGCCAAGCGCTTTGCCCGCGCGCTCCGCAAGCCCGAGCAAGCGGACGAATGCATCGGGGTCATATTCCTCGCGCCGCGCGATCAGCGGCGCGCATTCGCGATCGAACGTCAGCAGGAGACCGCCGATTCCCGCGTCGTCCCGTGCGGTAGATGCAGAGATTGGCGATGCATGATCGAGCGGCTCGATATCCATCGCGAGATACTTGCCATGACTCGAAGGCTTGGCGAGTCCGCGGCGCGCGTTATGAATCGAAATTGGAGCCACGTCACGCGCGACCAACCGGCTGGCGCCACCACGGCGCTCAGCCAGCAATCCATAGCCGCTAAGCAGCGACCCATATCCGACAACCAGTATCTCGCGATTGTGCAAAATCTTAGTTTCGCTCTTCAGCGCGGCATCAGGTCCAGTTCCGCCTCGGCTGACGACTGCGCGCGTTGAAAACTGGGGTCGAGGGCGTGGTACTCGCCGTGGCTCCAAGGGCCGATCATATCGTCGTAGTGGCGCGACGACGGATGGTCCGATTCGCCGCTGTGATTCATTCCAAGCGCGCCCTCGGGATCGCCGAGGTCGGCGATGAATCGATACGACGAAATCTGCGTCACCTTGAATTGATCCGCGCCTTCGCCGCCCAAATCGAACGAGGAGTTGTTCACCGTATGCCGCCCGCCCTCGGTCGGGAACGGCCCGCGATTGAAGTACCAACCGAGTACGCCCCCGCGCATACCAAGCGGATGCTGAAACTCGATCGTCTCCATCGCGCCCCAGCGCCACTTTTCGCGGTCGCTGCCGAGCCGAGTCGTCAGCAGCGCGAGCGCGTCCTTCACGCTCGCGCGCAGCGTCGCACTTTCGCCGTCGGCTCTTCCCGGCCATAGCGAACTCCCCGGGCGCACTATCATATCCTCGGTCGCGGGATACGTGCCGCCGTCTTCGAGCAGCATGAACGATTTGTAGTCGTCGCCGAGAAGCGGCTTGAACACGCGCCGCGCGAGCGTCACCTCCGTTGCCGCGACTATAGCCGCGGGCCTGCTGTTGGCAGTCATCGCGCCGTCCCATCCGCGGATTTCGCCGAGCGCCCATCGCACATCTTCGTTATCGTTGCCGCCATCGCCCGCCTGCACCAGCGCGTCGCGCAGTTTGAGCGCGAAGAGCGACACGCGATCGCGCTGGATCGATTTGAAATCGTCCATCGACATCTTGTCCTGCGTCATCTTGTCGTGCGCGCGAAGCAGGTCTGAGATGCGATCGAAGCGCCACGGCGCAACCCAGCTTCCATTCCAGGACACGTCGGCCAGCCGATTGTTGGCGGTGACGATAAAATGCGACGGCGGATTCTCGCTATGCGGCAGGCTGTCGAACGGGAGCATTCCGTTCCACTCGAAATTCCCGGTGAAGCCCGGCGTCGGATACTTGCCGTCGAAGCCGGTGCGATTAGGAATTGCGCCGACGATTTTCCATCCGATATTTCCCGAGTCGTCGCCCCAGACGAGATTGAGCGGTGTGGTCGTGAAGGTGCGATAGGCCTCGACCAATTCCTTGCCAGTGCGCGCGGCGGCCGAGCCGAAGCCTGACGCGGCAGACGGCCCGGGCGCCAGCCCCGCAAAGCGCATCGATAGCGCGTAATTCCCGCGCACCTTGACGCCGCTCAGCGGATTGTCCTCGCGGGCGAGCAAGTCGCTGACGATCGGCCCGTGCCGGGTCGAAAGGATCGTCCGCGTCACGCCGCCCGTGTCGTTGTCGCGCACGTGAATCGTCACGTCGCGCCGCTCCAGCGGCAGCCATTTTCCCTGGAACTCGTAACTTTTGCGGTCCGCCGACAGATGCTCGAGGCTGAGATCCATCACGTCCGCTTGCACGCTCGTCACGCCCCAGGCGACGTGCCCGTTGGTGCCGATTGCAACAGCAGGCGAACCCGCAGCCAGCGCCCCCGCCGTGAAACCGTCGGGCGTGACCAGCACTGCCTCGTACCAAATCGACGGAACCGACTGCGGCAGATGCGGGTCGCTCGCGAGCATCGGCTTGCCCGACATCGTCCTGGTGCCGTCGACCACCCAGTTGTTGCTCGCGGGCATGCCCATGTGGCCGAGTCGCGCGAAGCCGGGCGCGAGACGAAACGCCAGCTTCGCGCCGCCGAACGCGGCGGTGATCTCAGGCGGCGGCGGCTCGAGCGGCAGCGTCGGATACACGGGCATCAGCGCGGCGATCTCGCTCGGCGGTATTTTAGGCGCGAGATTCATGTACACCGACTCCTCGGTCGCGTTGTAGCCGAGCAGCACCGCAATTGTCAGCGCGCCCGCTTCGAGATCCTCGGCCGTGAAATGGGCAGGCTTGAGGCCGACCAGCCGAAACGCCGGCTCGAGGCTGTTCCGATGAGCGTCGATGTAAGCGTTGATTCCGCCGACGAACGCGTCCACCTGCGCGCGCATTTCGGGCGGATAGGCGGCGACGCTGTCGCGCGCGAATTTTTCGGGATCGAACAGACGATAGACGTAGTCGCTCTCGACGAGGTCGGCGCCAAACACTTCGGCGAGCCGGCCCTCCGCCAGCCGCCGGCGCATCTCGAGCTGGAATAATCGATCCTGCGCCTGCGTGTAACCCAACGCTCGCGCGAGGTCGAGCCCGTTTTGCGCGTAGATGTGCGGGATACCGGCGGCGTCGCGAATCACCTTGACGGGAGCCGTCAGTCCGGCGAGATGGACGACGCCCGACTCGGGCGCGAGTCCGCTCAGTGTTGTCTGATAGAACAGCCCGGTCATGACGGCGACAAAAATGAACGCGACCACGAGCCCGACCAGTGCGCGTCGGCGCGCACGCGGCGAACGATAAAATCGGCGCCGGGAAGATACGTTGGGATGTTCTGCCATCGGCGTTCTTTCACCTGCTTACATTGAATCCGAAGCGCTAGAGTTCGATCGACAAAAAATAGACCACCTGTTGTGGTCATCGAAGAGGCATACACCATCGGTGGGTTCGTTCCGTCAAAAAGTGGTTTTCGGAGATGTTGGTGTGCGGTTTCGGTCCGCAACAATTGTGGATGAATGAGCGAACGGGCGACATCGTGAGTTTGCACTCGTCCCAAGAAATAACACGCGGAGGACATCGTGCGTAAGGCTGAACAGTTCAGCCCTGAACTCTTTTGTGGCATCAGTGCGCAAGCTTAGTTAGGCAACGAGGCGGCGTCGCCTTTGCGGACGCCCATCAGGTAGGCCTGGATAAATTCGTCGATCGCGCCGTCGAGCACGGCGCTGGTGTTGCCGACTTCGACGCCGGTGCGATGGTCTTTGACCATCTGGTACGGCTGCAGCACGTACGAGCGAATCTGGCTGCCCCACGCGATTTCTTTTTTGTCCTTGCTGAATTTCTCGAGCTCTTCTTTTTTCTTGCGCTGTTCGAGCTCGAACAGGCGCGCGCGCAGGATCTTCATCGCCATCGCGCGGTTCTTGTGCTGTGAGCGCTCATTCTGGCAGGTCACGACGATGTTGGTCGGGATATGGGTGAAGCGCACGGCCGAGTCCGTCTTGTTGACGTGCTGGCCGCCGGCGCCCGACGCGCGGAAGGTGTCGATTCGCAGGTCGGCGGGATTGATGACTATTTCGATGGTGTCGTCAACTGCGGGAAAAACGAAGACCGAGGCGAACGACGTATGGCGCCGCGCGTTGGAGTCGTACGGCGAGATTCGCACCAGCCGATGTATCCCGGCTTCGGCCCGCAGATATCCGTAGGCGAAATCGCCTTCGACGGTGACGGTGGCGCTTTTGATCCCGGCGCCGTCGCCCGGCTGCAAATCCGCAATTTCGGTCTTGAAGCCGCGCCGCTCGGCCCATCGCAGATAAAGCCGCAGCAGCATCTCGGCCCAGTCCTGCGCCTCCTGACCGCCGGCGCCCGGATGAATAGATAGGATCGCGCCGAGACGATCGTACGGGCCGCTGAGCATGAGCCGCAGCTCCTGGCGCTCGAGCTC
Source organism: Binatus sp. (SeqCode) (assembly GCA_050736675.1). Classification (GTDB taxonomy): domain Bacteria; phylum Desulfobacterota; class Binatia; order Binatales; family Binataceae; genus Binatus. Next base: position 295 of record JBOHWI010000088.1, on the reverse strand, counting down.
GGCGCGAGACGCCTCGAGCGCGGTGGCGGTCTCGAGCGCGGCCTCGGAATCGTCGGCGCCTTCTTCCTCGGCCATCTGCAGGAACACGCGCGCCTCGTCGAGCTTGTCGCGCAGCATCTTGTAGCCGGCGAGCTGGGCGCGAATCTGTTCCTGCTCCTTGAGCGCGGCCTGGGCGGTTTCCTGCCGATCCCAGAAGTCGGGCTTGGCGGATTGTTCGACGAGTTGGTTCTGGCGGACGGTCAGTGCGGGGACGTCCAAGACGCCTCCCGAGCTTTTCGGCGCGGTCGTCAAACTC
>JBOHWI010000087.1:0-7031 GCA_050736675.1 Binatus sp. (SeqCode) | reverse complement strand
CCTCGAACTGAAGGCCAGGATTTCCGCAGCGTCGCACACCCGCATCATAAGGCTCAAATCCAGCACGGCGGAGCTCGACGGCAAGCACGTGATTTTCAAGGATGTCCAGCGCGCGCCGGTGTCGGGCGAAATCCTGCACGCCGATTTGTACGAGGTGGATCTCAACCGCCCGCTTCGCGTCGAAGTGGCGCTCAAGTTCAGCGGCAAGGCCAAGGGCGTCGCCAACGGCGGAATCCTGTCACCGCTCGAGCGCACCGCTACGGTCGAGTGCCTGCCGCTCGAAATTCCGGACTCAATCGAGGTTGACGTCACCGAGGTAGACATTCACGACGTCATCCACGTCTCGGCGCTCAAGTTCCCCGAGAAGGTGAAGCCGATCTTCGACACCGATTATCCGGTGGTCACCGTGCTGCCGCCGACCGTTGCGGAAGTCGCGGTGGTCGCGGCGCCGGAGGCGGTCGAAGGTGCGCCGGTCGAAGGCGCCGCGCCCGCGGAAGGAGCAGCGGCGGCATCGGCAGCGCCCGCAGAGGGCGCGCCCAAGGAAGGCGGCGAGAAGGCAGCAGCCAAGAAACCCGAGGCAGCCGAGAAGAAGAAGTAGTTTTTTCAGTGATTCACTCGTGCGCGTCGCGCAGCCTTCGCGGGCAGCGGCGCGCGCGAGCCGTAAAGATGTGAGGGGAACGGGCGGGCAGCGCGCGCTGCAGGCCCGGTGCAGGAGGAGGGGCCGCTATGAGTTTCGTTCATCTGCACGTCCATACGCAGTACAGCCTCCTCGACGGCGCCAACAAGATCGGGCCGCTCATCGAGCACGCCAAGGCGTCGGGGATGGAAGCGATCGCGATGACCGACCACGGCAACATGTTCGGCGCGGTCGAGTTCTATCAGAAGGCCAAGGCGGCCGGGATCAAGCCGATTATCGGATGCGAGGTTTATCTTGCTCCAGGCAAGCGCACCGATCGCACGCAAATTCCGCGCAGCGACGACTTCGACGGCGGCGGCAATTTCCATCTGATCGTGCTCGCGCAGAATCGCGAAGGCTACCGAAATCTTTGCCGGCTGCTCACGACCGCGTACCAGGACGGCCTCTACTACAAGCCTCGCATCGACAGGGAAATTCTCAGTGAGCTGTCGAACGGTTTGATCGTGCTGTCGGGATGCCTGTCGGGCGAGCTCGCGCGATGGCTGCGGCAGGATCGCATGGACAAGGCGCGCGAGACGGCTGAGTCCTACGCGAAGATGTTTCCCGGCCGCTACTACCTGGAGCTGCAGGACAACAAGCTTCATTCGCCGTACAACGAAGCGATCCGCGAAATCGGCAAGCAGGTCGGACTGCCGCTGGTCGCGACCAATGATTGCCACTACCTGCATCGCGACGACGCCAAGGCGCACGAAGTCCTGCTCTGCATCCAGACCGGCAAGACTATGGCCGACGAGACGCGCTGGCGCTTCGATACCGACGAGCTTTATGTGAAGACGCCCGACGAGATGGCGCGCGCATTCGGCGCCGACTCCGAGGAGGTGCGCAACAGCGTCGAGATCGCGCGGCGAATCGATTTTGAATTCGAATTCGGCAAGTTTCACTTTCCCGTTTACAAATCGGGTCCGGGCGTTAACCTCGACGCCGAGATGGAGACGCGCGCGCGCGACGGATTGACTGCGCGGCTGGCGGAGATTCGCGCGCGGCGTGCCGATTTCGACGAGTCGCAATACCAAGAACGCATCGACCGCGAGATTCCCGTGATCCGCGACATGGGCTTCTCCGGCTACATGCTGATCGTCGCCGACTTTATCGGCTACGCGCGCGGGCTTGGAATTCCGGTGGGTCCGGGCCGCGGCTCGGTGGTCGGCAGCCTGGTTTCGTACGCGCTTGGAATCACCGAAGTCGACCCAGTCGAGCATCGCCTGCTGTTCGAGCGATGGCTCAATCCGGGGCGCAAGTCGATGCCGGATATCGACGTGGATTTCTGCTTCGAGCGGCGCGACGAGGTGCTCGAATACGTGCGCAAGAAGTACGGCGACGATCGCGTCGCGCAGATAATCACGTTCGGCACGATCAAGGGCAAGCAGGCGATTCGCGACGTCGGGCGCGTGCTGGGATTGTCGTTCGCCGAGACCGACAAAATCGTCAAGTTGTATCCGGCGCCCAAGCAGGGGCGCGATTTTCCGCTGGCCGACGCGCTCGAGATGGAGCCGCGGCTCAAGGCCGAGCGCAAATTGCATCCCGATCTTTTCAACTACGCATTTAAGCTCGAGGGCCTGCTGCGCCACGCGTCGCGCCACGCTGCGGGCGTCGTTATTTCAGACCAACCTCTGACGGATTTGGTTCCGCTCTATGTCGACAAGGAACGCGACGAAGCCGCGCTGTCGATCACGCAGTACTCGATGAAGGGCGTCGAGGAAATCGGGCTTATCAAGTTCGATTTCCTCGCGCTCAAGAATTTGACGCTGATCACCGACACGCTCGCGCTGATCAAGGCCGGCGGCAAAGAGGCACCCGACCTCAACCGGCTGCGCCTGGACGATGCCGATACCTACAAGATGCTCTCGCGCGGCGACACGGTCGGAGTGTTCCAGCTCGAGAGCTCGGGCATGCGCCGCTTTATCACCGAGCTCAAGCCGACCTGCTTCGACGACGTGATCGCGGCGGGGTCGCTGTTCCGTCCCGGCCCGCTCGACGCGATCCAGGACGGCAAGACGATGGTGCAGCACTACGTCGATCGCAAGCACGGCAAAGAGCCGGTCGAATACGATCATCCGCTCCTGGAGCCTGTTCTGCGCGATACTTACGGCGTGATCGTGTACCAGGAGCAGGTCATGCGCGCGGCGCAGGCGCTGGCCGGTTACACGCTCGAACAGGCCGACATTCTGCGCGCCGCGATGGGCAAGAAGAATCACGCGGTGATGGAAAAGGAGCGCGTGCGGTTTATCGACGGCGCGAAGCAAAATGGCGTCAACGCGGCGCTCGCCACTTCGATCTTCGAAAAGATCGAAACGTTCGCGTCGTACGGATTCAACCGCTCGCACGCCGCCGCGTATGCGTTGACGACCTACACCACCGCGTACCTGAAGGCGCACCATCCGCACGAGTTCATGGCCGCGCTGATGTCGCTCGACATGGACGACGTGGACAAGACCTACAAGAACATCGCGGCACTGCGCGACATGAAGATTGCGATCCTGCCGCCCGACGTGAATCAGAGCCGGGTTAAGTTCACGGTCACCGATCGCGCGATTCGCTTCGGACTGGCCGCGATTCGCGGCGTCGGAGCCAAGCCCGGCGCGGCAATCGTTGCGGCGCGCGGGGCTAACGGCCCGTTTGAGAGCATGGCGGACTTCTGCATGCGCGTCGGCACGCAATTGATCAGCCGTCGCGTGCTCGACGCGCTGATCAAGTGCGGCGCGTTCGATTCGGTGAGCGCCGTGCGCGCTGCGCTGATGGCCGAGGCGGAGAATGCGATCAAACTCGCGCAGAAGGCGCAGAGTGATGCGGAAAAAAACCAGATCGGCCTGTTCGGCGGCGCGGTCAAGGTCCCCAAGCCGGTGGCGCGCGAGCCGATTCCCGAATGGGACGCGCGCGAGAAATTGAAATTCGAAAAGGAAGCGCTCGGCTTCTACATCACGGCGCATCCGCTGGACAAGTACGAAGGCGAGCTCGCGCGAATCAGCAAAGTCACGACTGCGGATTTGTCCTCAGCCCCCGACGGCAGCCCCGTGCAGATAGCCGGGGTAATTCACGCGGTGAAACTGAAGAACAACAAGTCGGGGAAGCGCTATGCGGTCTTTTCGCTCGAGGATCGCGACGGCGCGGTCGAAGCGATTGCGTGGTCGGAGACCTACCAGAAATTCGAGGCGATAATCATGGGCGACGAGCCGGTGGTGGCGCGCGGCAAGCTCGACGTTGACGACGAGCGCGCGCAAATAATCCTCGAAGGCCTGGCGCCGCTGGATTCGGCGCTGCTCGATTCAATCCGCGAGGTGCGGATTTCGGCGCCGATGAGCCGGCTCGAGAACGGCGGCCTCGACGCACTGAAGGCGATGCTCGCGCGGTACCGCGGCAGGTCGATGACCTACCTGCATCTGGGACTCGGCGACGGCCGCGAAGCGGTGATGCTGCTGGGCGACAGCTATCGCGTCACGCCGACAGAAACATTCGTCGCGGAGCTGGAGCAGATCCTGTCGCCGGGCGCGGTCGAGTTGAGATAGAACACAGCCACTGATTGAATGTGAAACCCGCAGTGGGTCTCACACTTCCTTCGGCAGAGGTGACCCCTGCACCCGGCATCAAGAAAAAAGATGCGGGACTTCGTCCCTGTTAGAAGGGGTGGAGCACAGGATCCTTAATCTCTCCTTGTCCGAGGAGAGGCTAGGATCCGGTGGGCGTACCTCGGGTTGCCGGTATCTGATAAGCTCTGACTCTAGATCTTCTGCGGTCGAGGAAAAATCTGCCAAAGTCGTACGACGTTGCGCACGAGCATCACGAGAGCGCTGTCCTAGTTGGAATCGACCTTGGTTCCGAGACGGGAATCGGCAGCGAAGAATCGCTCGACGAACTCAAAGCCTTGACTGAAAGCGCCGGCGCGGGAGTTGCCGGAGTCGTGCGGCAGCGGCTGAAAGCGCCCGATCCGCGTACCTTTATCGGCAAAGGCAAAGCGGGCGAAGTGCGCGAGCTGGCGCAGGCTAAGGGCGCGTCGCTCGCGATTTTCGACGACGCGCTTAGCCCCGCGCAAGCGCGCAATCTCGAAAACGAGCTCAAGATTCGCGTGATCGATCGCAGCCAGCTGATACTCGACATCTTCGCGCAGCGGGCGCGTACGCTCGAAGGCAAGCTGCAGGTTGAGATCGCGCAGCTCAGCTATCTGCAGCCGCGGTTGACGCGCCAGTGGTCGCATCTTTCGCGAGTTCGCGGCGGCGGCGCGGGAGGCGGCGGCGTCGGCACGCGCGGACCCGGAGAAACGCAGCTCGAAGTTGACCGGCGACGGCTGCGCGAGCGGCTCACCCGTCTGAAAGCGAGGCTGGACGACGTCAAACGGACGCGTACGATTCAGCGCCGGCGCCGTCTCGAGGTTCCGTTTCCGACCGTCGCATTGGTCGGATACACGAACTCGGGCAAGTCCACGCTGATGAACGCCCTGACCGACGCCGGTGTCGAGGTGGCCAATCGTCCCTTCTCGACGCTCGACCCTACAATTCGGCGGCTCAAGCTGCCGGGCGGCATGAACGTGATGCTGGTCGATACGGTGGGATTTATCCATCGCCTGCCCCATCTGCTGATCGACGCGTTCAAGGCCACGCTCGAGGAAGTGCGCACCGCGACGATGCTGCTGCACGTCGTCGATGCGAGTTCACCGCTGGCGCGAGGAAGGATGACGATCGTTGATGAAGTGCTGCAAGAAATCGGCGCAGGCGCGGCGCCGCGTATTGTCGTCATGAACAAAGCCGACCTCGCCGAGCGTCCGTCGCGCGGCAACGGCGCGCATGACTCGGTTTCGATTTCCGCGCTGGACGGCGACGGCCTCGACGATTTGCTCGATGCGATCGAACGGCATCTCGGCGGCTCGCGGGAGGAAGTGTCGGTAACGTTCCCGGCCCGTCGCGGTGACTTGGTGGCAATGGCGCGACGGGATGGAGAAGTGCTAAGCGAGGAATACCGCGACGGCCTGGTTTCGGTGCGGGCCCGCGTCAGCGCCCCGGTAGCTGGGCGCCTACGCAAGGCTGCGGATGCTGCAATCTGACCTCGCATTGAAACGGATTCACGATGGCAGCGCCTTCACATAGCAGTATCCGCGCGCGTCAGGACGCGCAGCCCGCGGCCTCATACGGCCATCTGCTCAATCTGCCGAATTTTCTGACGCTGTGCCGAATCGGCTCAATTCCGGTCTTCCTGATATTTCTAACCCGCCAGCACTACACGGAGGCGCTGTATGTTTTTGCCGCGGCCGCGCTGACCGACGGACTCGACGGCGCGGTAGCGCGATGGTTCGACTCGCGCACGGAGTTGGGCGCGTTTCTCGATCCGTTCGCGGACAAGCTGATGCTGGTGTCGGCCTTCGTCGTGCTGACGATCGACGGCGATTTGCCGACCTACCTGCTGAGTGTGGTGTTGATTCGCGATATTGTGATCGTCGTCGGCTACCTGATGATTTCGTTTTTCACCGGCGAGCGCGTGCCGGTGCGGCCGAGCTACCTGGGCAAGCTCAGCACGTTCATGCAGCTCGCGTGCGTTATCGCAGTGCTGGCGCGAGTGGGAAGCTACCGTCCCGGAGGCTTCAACGCGCTGCTAATTGCGACGGTGGCGGTAACCGGCGCGTCGTTCGTACATTATATGTACCGCGGCCTGGTGTGGTTGCGCTCGCGCGAGCCGCAGATGTTCGAGTAGCAGGGGTGACCCCTGCACCCAGTAGTAAAACAAAGATGCGAGTCTTCGTCCGATTCCTAACCTCGCCTTGTCCGAGGAGAGGTCGGCGCGAGCCGAAGGTGAGCGACGGGAGAGGTGCAACGCGGGCGAGCGCACTTACGCTCGCTTTTCTTTTTCAACAATTCAACAAGCGCTGCTGCTGCCAGAAGGCGGCCCCAGTCTCCATGAATTGCGGTTAGAAGAATCGAGGTTGGTGCACTACCAGGCGTTCCACCTCTCCCGGCGACACCGCGTTTCACGCGGCTTACGCCGACCTCCCCTCGGACAAGGGGAGGTTAGAGGATCAGACGATCACTTTGGCGGCGCGCAGTTCCTCTATCTGGCTGCGCTCGATTCCCGCTTCCCGCAAAATTTCATCGGTGTGCTCGCCGAGCTTCGGCGGCACCCTCCACATCTTGGCTGGCGTCTCTGAAAATCGCGCGCCGGGATTCACGGTGCGGACGCGGCCGGCCGTCGGATGTTCGTAAACCTGGAAGCTTTCGTTCTCGACGATTTCCGGATCGATCAGCAGCGTTTCGTAGTTGTGCACCGGGCCGCATGGTATGTTGGCCTGCTCGAGCACCGGCAGCCATTCGTTTGTGGTTTTGTCGGGGAACAGCTTGGCGAGACCGCGCATCAG
>JBOHWI010000086.1:0-3592 GCA_050736675.1 Binatus sp. (SeqCode) | reverse complement strand
AGAGCGGAGGAAGCTTTGCGGTTCTATTTCCGCCTGCGCGAGCTGCTGCACAGCGGACGAACGCGGCGGCTGGTGGCGAACGAATTGCCCGCGGATGCGTGCACGATGGCATCCAATGCAATCGACGACTACCAATGTATCGGATGGTGCATGCGAGGTCTCGATGAGGTGGGCCTGTGGCTGCTCAGCGAAATCTACGGGCCAACCTGCTTTGGCGTACACCGGCGAACGTTTTCGTACGCCTGCAAGGCCGGAAGACTGGAGTTTCCGGAGCGCGATTTCCGGATGCGCCAGATCGGCGTGCTCCACGAGCACTCACTCGGCCTGGTGCGGCGAGGGTTGCGCGAGCTGGGGATGATTCCCGACCGGCAACCGCAGCGCGCGCGCCAATGTCGCCGTCGCATCTCGACCGTGGGCGAGCGGGCGCACCTTCAGGGCGCGTAGGCGGCTAATCGCGGTTAATCCGTACATGGCCTTGCTATCGCCATAGCGAGCAGGCTATTCCGCGCCGTCAAAATTCCTGTACGCTTGAGAGCCATTGGGGCCCCGGCGAAGGGATTTGATGAAGCGGACCGTGAAGGAGAGTCAAGCGAACGAACAGGCTGCCGCGTTATCCCGCGGCGCCGTCGAGCTCATTTCTCCGGCGGAGTTGGCGGCGAAGATTGCACTTGCGCGACCGCTGCGGATCAAGCTCGGGATGGATCCCACGGCGCCCGATTTGCATCTCGGCCACAGCCTTGTGCTCAAAAAGCTGCGTGACTTTCAGAGCGCAGGCCACACCGTAATCTTCCTGGTCGGCGACTTCACCGCGATGATCGGCGATCCCACCGGACGCTCCGAAACGCGCAAGCCGCTGGCCCGCGATGAGATCGAACGCAATGCGGAAACCTATCGCACGCAGGCGTTCAAGATTCTCGATCGCGAGCTGACCGAGATCCGCTTCAACAGCGAATGGATGAACGACCTGGGAGTGCGCCGCCTGATCGAGATCGCGGCGAAGATTAGCGTTGCCCGCCTGCTCGAACGCGACGACTTCGAGCAGCGGCTCGCCGCCGAGGAGCCGTTGTTCCTGCACGAACTGCTTTATCCCGTGATCCAGGGTTACGACTCGGTCGCACTGGAAGCCGACCTCGAAATCGGCGGCACCGATCAGAAGTTCAACATGCTGGTCGGCCGCGAGCTGCAACGGCACTTCGGACAGGCGCCGCAGGCGGTGATGACGATGCCGCTGCTCGAAGGCCTCGACGGCGTGCGCAAAATGTCCAAGTCGCTCGGTAACTACGTCGGCCTGACCGATAAGCCCGAGGACATGTACGGCAAGCTGATGTCAGTGCCCGATCGACTGATGGTCCGTTACTACGAACTGCTGACTGCCGCCACGCCCGAAGAGATCGCGGCGGTGAAGTCGGGCGGGATGCATCCGATGGAAGCGAAGAAACGGCTGGCCCGCACGATCGTAACCGAGTATCACGGCGCGCCGGCGGCATCTCGCGCCGAGCAATACTTCGAGAGCAAGTTCCAGCGCCGGGAAATTCCCGCCGGCGCGCAGGTGTATCGAATCGCCGAGGATTTGTGGATTTGCGAGCTGATGAAGCAGCTTCAGTTCACGCCTTCGACCAGCGAGGCGCGGCGTCTTGTGAGCCAGGGCGCGGTGCGGGTCGACGGGCGCACGATAACCGACGTGAATTTTCGTTTTGTGCCGGGAGAGCACAAGGTGCTCGAGGTGGGCAAGCGCCGGGTCGCGCGCATCGAACCCTGACCGCGGGCGCGACGCTCACTCCTGCTTGTTCTTCTCGGCCAGCGCGACGGCCTCGCGCAGCTTCTCCATCGTGCGGCCGAGAGCCTTGGTATAGCGCTGTTTGGTCCAGGCCTCCTTGGTCCGCATCTTGAGCCAGCCGAGTTTGACCGCGTCGGGCTTGTTACCCATCTCGCCGGTGGAAACCTCGATGATCGCGCGCTCTTCGGTGTTGAGCGAGTCGAGCACTTCGCGCTTGAGGCTCTGGAGAAATCCGGACTTGAGGTCGATATCGATCTTCATCGAAAGTGCGCTTTCATCGTCAGCCTAAACCATCGGATGCGCGGCCTCAACGGGGGCATCGGCTGCAGTCCACATGGAACGGAATGGAGATGCCCCAGCTGATGCGCTCGCAAGATGCGCGGACCATCATTAACGCCCGCCACCATGCCCTCACATGACACTCGGCCGCCGCCGCAGCGAATTCCTGAAGAGAAGAGGCGTGCCGCGAGTAAAAAGGAGGCTGATGCAGCAGTTCCGGCGCTGCTACTCCTCTTCGACCGCCTGGCGAATCGCGTTCAAGATGAACAGGAACTGTTTGGGTGCCGATACCCGGCCGAGCAGGTTGACGTTTTTCAGGACTCTGAGTTCCTGCGCCGTCACTTTGTTACGCGTCAGTATCCCGCGGTCGGCCGCAAACTTGCGCCACGCGTCATTCTGTTGCCTGACCGGTGCAGACGCGCCTCGGTCCCCGATTATCCATTGGGCCTCGGGATGCGCCAGCAGGAACAGTCGCCGCTTGTCGAGCTCGAGCGTATCGGCGATCCGTGACAGCAGCGACAGGGAAGGGCGGCGCCGTCCGTTTTCGAGGTAAGCGACGTGGCTGGCCTTGACGCCGAGCTTGCGTGCAAGTTCACGCTGAGTGTAGGCGTAAGCACCGCGCCGCTGTTTGAGGACCTGACCGAGAGTTTCCTTTTTCTTCATAGTGTGTTCCGTCCGCAGTGCTCCATAGGAGTTTTAGTTAGTAGATCATTCCGGTTGAGAAATAGCAGGTGCGACCGGCCGGTCGTGAAAATCGTCTCTCGTGGTATTTCGCTCTGCCTTCGGCGGCACCACCCAACAGTCTCCGAGCGATGAACTTCGAGTCTAGTGTGAAGGCTCTCCATCTTGCAATAGGTGGAAATAGCCGTCGCGCGTTTCGCAGACGCCGCCGACATTCAAAATCAATCAGCAACACAGCCTGTTATCAGCAGCCGTGGACGGGCAATACGCGAAAAGGCGCACCGGCCATAATCACGATCAGTCGGTGCGGCATTGCAGTTCCTGGAGTTTCAGGCTACCCGGCCGACGGCGGGGGAAGCTGCGGCCTTTGGCAGTCGCCGCTGGCAGCGCAATTGAGTCCGGCGCCGAAATAGATCGTGGCAGCCTTGACCGGAAAGAAAAGATAGTTCAGTGGCGTCTCGATCGGATCGAACCGCTGCGGCGGCCCGGCCGCCACCGCCTCAGCATGCGCTTGCTGCTCGACTTGCTGTTTGGTGTTGGTCTCGACGTTTTGGATGCTGGCGAGGCGTTCGTCGGAGCCGAAGATTGCCGCCTTGCCCTGCTCGAGCCAGACGTAGCGCAGCACGCTGGCGCCGCTGTGGTTGGGATCCGCGATGCTGTCCTTCAGGTCGGGTTCGCCCATCGCCTGCACCGTCTGATCGGGCGTCATGCCGGGGGTGAGCGTCGCGCTCTTGGTTGCCGCGCACGCGACGACGAATAGTGCGAGCAATCCAACGGCGCCAGGCGCAATAAGTTTCCGGATTATAGTCATCGAAACCTCAAGCTTGTAATGGAGCTAACATAACGGATATAGCG
>JBOHWI010000085.1:0-6963 GCA_050736675.1 Binatus sp. (SeqCode) | reverse complement strand
ACTGCTACCGTGACCGATTCTGCAACCGCAACTCCGACGGATTCCGCAACTGCGACCGCAAGTCAGACCGCCACTGCCAGCGCGACTTCCACTGCGACTGCAACCGACACTCCGACTGCGACGCCTTCCGCCGTCCGCACTCCGGTTGCAACCGCAACTCCCACGGCGACCGCGACTTCGACTCCTACTGCAACTCCCACCGCGACCGCCGTCCCGGTCGCGCTGAAAGTCGCGCCGCGCGCTCTCAAACTCGGCAAGGTGGTTTTCGGCAATGGCGCGATCGGCAAGCCCAAGCACGTCACCATCGCGAACAAAAGCAAGACGACGCCCGTCACCTTCGCGAGCATCGCCGGCACCGGCGACTTCGCAATCGTCAGGGGCTGCGGCGCGTCGCTCGGCCCCAAGTCAAAATGCACCGTGACCGTAACGTTCTCACCAACAGCCTTGGGCACCCGCAGCGGCACGCTCACGATCTACAGCAACGCAAGCAATTCTCCGAATATCGTCGGCCTGAGCGGCATCGGCACTCAGCCGAAGAAATAGCTGCGACTTGTTCTTACCCACTGCGTGCAGGGGTCACCCCGGCCCTAAGGAAGTGTGAAACCCGGGCTCGCTTCATATTTGATTGATAGGTCCACCTGCCTCTGCCAACGCCGCGGAGTCCAAAAGCGGACCGGCTAGATAGATCAGACGGCCTTCATCCGGCGCACGCTCCCGGAGCCATCGCGCGACTATCGACATCTGCTCGAGTTCGCCGCGCTCGACGACCTTCAACTTGTAACGCTCATAATTTGCGGCGACGAACTCCCGCACCTCGCGCGCCGCCTCGTCACTGTCCAACCGCCGCGTCATCGCGAGCCGGCCCGACAACACCACGTGCGCGGCGCGATCGCCCCCTTCGCCCGTCACGATCGCGAGATTGTTTTCCGTCACCACCTGGCTGAGCCGGGTCGCGCGATGAGCCAGCGTGGTCAGCTCCTCCAGATGACGCCGAAAGCGCGCCGCCTCTTCAAAGCGCATCGCGGCCGCAGCCTGATCGCGCGCCCGCGCGAGTTCGCCCAGTAGCGGCCCGCTGCGGCCGCACAGAAACCCGACCGCGCGCCGCACCCGTTCCGCATATGTGTCTTCGTCGATGCTCGCGTTGCACGGCGCGGTGCAGTGCCCCATCTGCCCGTAGATGCACGGCGAAATTTCCTCGCTCGGCGCGAGCCTGCCGCCACAGGTGCGCAGGCCGAGGATTCTCGATAGCGCGCGAACCGAATGCTCGATACCGCGGCGGCCGACGAACGGCCCCAGGTGCATCACGCCGCGCCGCGCGCTCATCTTGGTCGAAATTGTCATCCGCGGAAAATCGTCCATCATATCGAGCTTGATGAAATACGCGGGCGCCGCCGACTTGAGCATCCGGTTGTACGGCGGCTTGAGCTCGCGGATTAGCCGCGCTTCGTCGAGCGCGGCCTCCAGCGGCGAACGCGCCGCGCGCGTCTCGATTTTGTAAGTATGCGATATGAGCTCCGCCGTCCTCGCTTTCACCGACGACGTGAAGTACGAGCTCACCCGCTCCCGGAGCCGCCGTGCCTTGCCGATATAGAGCAGGTCGCCGCGCTCGTTGCGCATCAGATAGACGCCGGGCGCGTGCGGGAGCGCCGCGATTTCCTCCGGCGGCACGTGACGCTCGATTCTTCGGCCGGCGATCCCGCGATGATGGTCGTCGAGCAGGCGATCGAGCCGCGTGATCCCCATCCGCTCCGCCATCTCGAGGAAGATCGACAGAATCTCCGCGGCCATCCGCGCATCGCCGAGTCCGCGATGCCGTCCTTCGAGCGAAAGTCCGAAGTGCTCCGCCAGCAGATCCAGCCGGCGGCGCTTGAGCGACGGCATGAACCGCCGCGCCATCCTGAGCGTGCACAACACCGGGTTGCCAAGCCCGATACCGAAGATGCGCCGATATTCAAAATCTAAAAAACCGAAATCGAAGGCCGCGTTGTGCGCGACCATCACGCGATCCCCCATGAACTCGCGAAACGCGGGCAGTACCCGCTCAATCGGCGGCGCGTCGCGAATCATCTCTGTCGTTATAGACGTGAGCCCGGTGATGAAACGCGGGACTACACCGCCATGCGGCCGCACCAGCGTCGAGAAAGTTTCGGCGAGCCGCTTACCAACCATTCGGTAGGCGCCAATTTCGATGATCGTGCCGGGGCCGGCACGGCCGCCCGTGGTTTCCAGATCGACGACGGTGAACTCGGCCTGGTCGAGCCCGACGCGCAGCCGATCGCTCTGCGCGAGCCGCCACTGCGCCGTATCGGAATCGAAAATAAAATTGGGATCGCCGTCGAGCAGTTGCCGCACGAGTCGTGCGCCGAGTTCAGGGTCCGAGCCGACGCCGCTGAGCAGCAGTCCGACAAGTTCGCCGGCGTCTGCGCCCGCCGGCCGCGAGCACAAGAACTGGTAAAGCTTCTGCTTGGCCGAGATTCCGAAATCGCGTTGATTCGCGCCCGGTATGCTGACTTCCTCCATCCGCCACCACCTTCGTCGTTCCTTCGCTTTAGCAGGAGCGCCCCGCAACGGCAACGTGGAAGGGTAACTCACTTCACTAAATGCGAAACCCACCGTGGGTTTCACGCTTCCTCGGGCAGGGGTGACCCCTGCACCCAGTAGTAAGGGAAGCTGCGGCGCTTCGCGACTGCTAGAACTAGTTCGCGGGAGAAGGATTTAGACGTCATCGCGCTGGTCGCGATGATATCTTCGCGTCCTCGCGCCAAAACTTCCTGACAGGGACGAAGTCCCGCATCTTGGTTCTCTTTCTTAACACTGGGTGCAGGGGTCACCCCTGCCGGGGGTGCGGGGCGCGCAGCCCCGCGTCAGAACCGACTCACTGGCCGTCGCGGCGCGCTATGGCCCGCAGGTGATCGTCGCGGTAGAATAGTTGGTCTCACAAGGAAGGTATTTGCCGATGGAACGCATTGAATTGACCCGCGAATGCGAAGGCGTGCAGGTTCCGGCCGGGAACAAGCTGATGCTCGAAAAGGGGCTCGAAGCCTTTATCACGCAATCGCTCGGCGGAACCTTCACCCTCCAAGTACCTGCATACGGCGGCCTGTTCCGCGTCGCGGGCAAGGACGCCGACGCGCTCGGCAAAACGCCCGAGGACGCGGGCGCGGTATCGGCCTCGGGCGGCGGCGACCTCGAAGCGATGGTCTGGGAGCAGCTCAAGACCTGCTTCGATCCCGAGATTCCCGTCAACATCGTGGACCTCGGCCTCGTCTATGGAATGGAAGTTAAGGACGCCGACGACGGGACCAAGAAAGTCGAAGTCAAGATGACGCTGACGGCGCAAGGCTGCGGCATGGGCGCGTCGATCGCGACCGACGCGCGCTACAAGATCATGAGCTTGCCGGGAGTGTCGGAGGCGGACGTCGATTTGGTGTGGGATCCGCCGTGGACGCCGCAGATGATTTCTCCTGAAGGCCGCGAGCGGTTGGGGATCGACTAAACTAAATTACTGGGTGCAGGGGTCACCCCTGCCGAAGGAAGTGTGAAACCCACCGCGGGTTTCACTTGAGATCAAGTTCCGGCTCGACGTCGCCTCCCGATGCGTTGACACAGCGGACTGCGTCCGATAATTGTGTGCGTTCGGCATAGCGATGTTTGCGATAGTAAAGACAGGCGGAAAACAGTACCGCGTCGGCGTCGGCGACCAGATTACGGTCGAGCGGCTCGCCGGCGAGGTGGGCGCGGCCGTTTCACTGGACCAGGTGCTGGCTGTAGGCGGCGAAGCGCCCAAGGTCGGCACTCCGGTCGTCGCCGGCGCGTCGGTGACGGCGAAGATCCTGCAGCAGCCGCGCGGCACCAAGATAATCGTGTTCAAGAAAAAGCGCCGCAAGAATTACCGCCGCAAACGCGGGCATCGGCAGGAACTGACGGTGCTCAAGATCGAGGAAATCTCGGCGGGCGCTTAGTCGTCGCGCGACCGATATATAAACTGCGGCTGGATGGCCGCTTATTGAAGAAAAGCCTGAAGAGTCCCCCGGAAGCAGAATCCTGATCCGCGCGCGGAAAACATCGCGCGCTGAACAAGGACCCTCACCTTGATCCTCTCCCTTGCAGGGAGAGGGGAAGAGTGGGAGAGGGGAATAAACTGGAAGGCCTTCGAGGAGACAATCCGTGGCGCATAAGAAAGGACAAGGTTCGACGCGCAACGGCCGCGACAGTCCGGGCCAGCGCCGTGGGATCAAGATTTACGCGGGCCAGACCGTCAAGGCCGGCAATATCATAATCCGTCAGCTCGGCACGCGCGTGCATCCGGGGCGCAACGTCGGGCTGGGCCGCGACTATACGATTTACGCGCTCATCGACGGTGTGGTTAAGTACGAGCCGAAGGGTGAGAAGCGGCAGGTGAGCGTCGAACCGCTCCCCGCCACCGACACCGCAGGGGCGTCTGCATAGGGACATCCGTCCGAAAAATTTGAAAGGAAGCCCCGCGGTGTAACGCCGTGGGGCTTTTTGTTTTTTGCGCAACGCGGGTTTTTCCGCGACGGGAGGATTTTCGATGCGACTAGGTTTAATCTCCGGCTATTCAGGCGCGCAGATGGGCTTGCCGATGGACACGATCCTCGAGGCGGAGCGCGCGGGCTTCGACTCCGTGTGGACGGCGGAGGCCTACGGCTCCGACGCGATCACGCCGCTGGCGTGGATCGCCGCGCTCACCAAAAAAATCCGGCTCGGCACCGGAATCATGCAGATGCCGGGGCGAACTCCGGCCATGACCGCGATGACGGCGATGACGCTCGATGCGCTGTCGGGCGGCCGCTTCATCCTCGGCATCGGGCCGTCGGGTCCGCAGGTGGTCGAGGGCTGGCACGGCGTGTCGTACGGCAAGCCGCTGCAGCGCACGCGCGAGTACATCGAGATCGTCCGCACGATTCTCGCGCGCGAAGTCCCCGTCGAGCATCACGGCAAGGAATTCGACATCCCGTACACGGGGCCGGGCGCGTCGGGACTGGGCAAGCCGCTCAAGAGTATCCTGCACGGGCGCAAGGACATGCCGATTTACACCGCGTCGATCAGCCCCAAGGGAATCGCGCTCGCGGCGGAAATCGCCGACGGCGTGATCCCGGTCTGGATGAGTCCGGAGCGATGGGACATCTACGACGCGCCGCTCAAGGCAGGCTTCGCCAAGACCGGCGGCAAGAAGAGCCTCGACAATTTCGACGTCGCGCCGTTCGTCACCTGCATCATGGGCCCGGACGTCGAGAAGTGCCGGATGCCGGTGAAGGGGATGCTCGCGCTGTACATCGGCGGAATGGGCGCGCGCGCGAAAAATTTCTACAACGACTACGCCAAGCGGCTCGGCTACGAAGACGTCGCGGTGAAAATCCAGGACCTCTACCTCACTGGAAAGAAGGCCGAGGCGATGGCGCTGGTGCCGGACAAGCTGGTCGACGAAGTCGCGCTGGTCGGTAATCGCGAGCGAATCGCGGATCGGCTCAAGGCGTGGAAGGCGTCACCGGTCAAGACGATGCTGATCGGAACGGGCGATATCAACACGGTTCGCGCGCTCGCGGAGATTTGTCTGTAGGCGTCATAACACCATCGTCGTAGTAATCATGGCAATGAAGAACCCCCCGCACGTTGGCGGCTTAATCCGCCGGCAGGTAATCGAGCCGCTCGGACTCACAATAACCGAGGCAGCGAAGGTGCTTGGAGTAGGCCGGCAGGCGCTTTCCAGTCTGTTGAACGGAAAAACGGCCCTCACGAGCACTATGGGGTTGAGGGTCGAGAAGGCGTTTGGGCCCAAGATGGAGCACCTGATGCGCATGCAGCTTGCTTACGATTTGGCCCAAGCCCGCAACGCGGAGCACGATGTTCGAATAAAGCGATACGCGTCGAAACGAGCGGGGACGGGGCGGCAGGCCTCGGCGCCCAAAGGCCGCAGCGTGTCCACAGCGTGATTTTGCGATCGGGCCGCCATGCGATTTATCGACGAAGCCAGGGTATTCGTGCACGCCGGCAAAGGCGGCGACGGTGCGATCGCGTTTCTGCGCGAGAAATACCGGCCGTTCGGCGGACCCGCGGGCGGCAACGGCGGGCGCGGCGGCAGCGTAATCTTCCAGGTCGATGAAGGCCTGTCGACGCTGCTCGATTTCAAATATCAGCCGCGCCTGATCGCGAAAGACGGCGAGCCCGGCCGCGGCAAGGAACAATACGGTCACGGCGCCGACGACATCATCGTGCGGGTGCCGCCTGGGACGATCGTGTTCGACGAGGCGAGCGGCGAGACGCTCGCGGACCTCGTGATGCCGGGTGATACGGCGGTGATCGCGCAGGGTGGCGAGGGCGGCCGCGGCAACATGCACTTTGCGTCGTCGACGCGGCGCTCGCCGCGAATCGCGACGCCCGGCACCGCGGGCGTGCAGCGATGGGTTCGGATGGAGCTGCGGCTGGTCGCGGAGGCCGGGCTGGTCGGACTTCCCAACGCCGGCAAATCGACGCTGTTGACGGCGCTCAGCGCGGCGCGCCCGAAGATCGCGCCCTACCCGTTCACGACGCTGGCGCCCAATATCGGCCGCGTGTCGATTTCCGCCGAGGAAAGTTTCACGCTCGCCGATATTCCCGGGCTGATCGAGGGAGCGCATCGCGGGCTTGGACTCGGGATCCGTTTTCTGCGGCATCTCGCGCGCACGCGGTTGATCGTTTACGTGCTCGACGCAGCGGACGATCCTGACGCGGCGTTCACGACCGTGCGCGGCGAGATCGCGGCGTTCGATCCGATGCTGGCGGAGAGACTGGCGGTGGTCGCGCTCAACAAGATCGATCTTATCGCCAAAGCCGACGTCCAAAGAATCGCACGCAAGCTGCGCAAGTTCACCGGCTTCGAAGTGTTTCCGATTTCGGCCGATAAGCGCGAAAATCTCGCGCCGCTGGTCGCGGCGATCGCGCGGATGCTGCACACGATACCGG
>JBOHWI010000084.1:0-3784 GCA_050736675.1 Binatus sp. (SeqCode) | reverse complement strand
AGCTCGGCGTGCCCATCCATGATGTTTACGGGGAGTTGCAGACCCTGCTGGGCGGCGCCTATGTGAACCAGTTCAACCGTTTCGGCCGGGTGTGGAAGGTGTTCGTCGAAGCCGAGCCGCAGTATCGAAACAAGGCGTCGGATGTCGGGCAGTTCTACGTGCGAAATAAAAATGGCGGCATGGTTCCGCTTTCCACCCTGGTCACTATGCGGCGAACGACCGGCCCGGAATACACCACGCGCTTCAACGAATACCGCGCAATCGAGATCTTCGCCGCGCCGGCGCCGGGCTACAGCACCGGCGACGCGATGGCGGCGGTCACCCGAGTCGCGAACGCGGTCCTGCCGCGCGACATGGGCACCGCATGGAACGGAATCTCGTACCAGCAGGCGATCGCGGGCGGCGGCGCCGCGGTCTTCGCGCTGTCGCTGGTGCTGGTGTTTCTGATTCTCGCCGCCCTGTACGAAAGCTGGTCGCTGCCCTTCAGCGTTCTGTTGAGTGTCCCGGTTGCGGTCTGCGGCGCGTTCTTCGGGCTGTGGGCGCGGCGGTTCGACAACGACATCTACGCACAGATTGGACTGATCATGCTGATAGGGCTGTCTGCAAAGAACGCGATCCTGATCGTGGAATTTGCCAGGGCGGAACTGGAGAAGGGCGAGTCGGTCGTAACCGCCGCGCTCAACGGCGCGCGTCAGCGTCTCAGGCCGATTCTGATGACGTCGTTCGCCTTCATTTTTGGCCTGTTCCCGCTTTGGACCGCATTGGGCGCAGGCGCGGCGGCGCGGCGCCTGATCGGCACGGTTACGATCACCGGCATGATTTTCTCAAGCGGATTCGCGATCTTCCTGGTCCCGGCACTGTTCGTAATCGTTGAGCGAGTGGCGCATCGCGGAGACGGCGGTAAGCCGCAGCTTGCGCCGGTTACTGGATCCGCGCTTGCCGAAGAAACGGAGGGCGCTCGGATGAGGCGTGATGCTGGCGCGACGAGGTGACATGACCATTCGCGAATCAGCCTCGCGTTGCTCAAGCGCCGGGTACCCTCTGCCGGCGAAGCGGTGATACGCCATTTCCGCACCGGTAAAGACCAGTGTCCGTGCGGATCTGAATCGGGAATTCAAAACGTGAATCCTGACTTGACTTTTCCGCGTCATGCCTACTAGTAGTCGGATTCGAGCCAGAGCCGTTACCGGCGAGTAGCTGGTCGCATTCCGCCCTGTTCGCGTGCGGCTGCGCCACGCGCCCGCCTCCGACATAGTCCGAAAATACGCGCAAGCTCGCCGCTCGCGCCCATTCGGTGGAGGAATCACTTATGTACGCACTTGTCTTCAGTTTCCGCCGCGCTCTCCATGCCGGGCACCTTCTCCAACTTATGCTCGCGATTGTCGCCGCTTGCGCGCTATCGCTGGGCGTCGCTTCAACCGCGTCCGCCTCGCCAAGGCACAGGAATAAGCACGCTAACGCAAACGCCAACGGCCCCAAGGACAAAACTCCCGCCATCGTGACCGATAGCGGACCGCTCAAGGGCTTCATCAACGGAGACGTCACCGAGTTCCTCGGAATCCCGTACGCGGCGCCGCCCGTGGGCGGCCTGCGCTGGACGCCGCCGCAGTCCTACGGCAAATGGCATGGAGTGCTCGACGCGTCGTCGTTCGGCAGCGTATGCACCCAGGGAGGCAGGGGCAGCGAAGACTGTCTGTTCCTCAACATCTACGTCCCAAACTTCAAGAAAAATGCGAACAAGCATCACGGCGCGCTTCCCGTGATGTTCTGGATTCACGGCGGCGGACTGACCGGCGGCGCCGGCTCCGACTATGACCCGACCCCGCTGCTGGCAACCGGCAACGTCATCGTCGTTACGATCAATTACCGCCTCGGCTACCTCGGCTTCTTCGCGCAGTCCGCTCTCGACTCGGAAGGGCATGACGCGGGGAATTACGGGCTGATGGATCAGCAGTTCGCGATGCGATGGGTGCAGAACAACATCGCGGCCTTCGGCGGCGACCCGAGCAACGTCACCATCTTCGGTGAGTCGGCCGGCGGTCATAGCGTCTATTGCAATCTTGCGTCGCCCACCGCGGCCGGTCTGTTCTCACATGCGATCGCCGAGAGCGGCTCGTATCTTATCTTCGACAATTTCATTCAACCGATTGTGTCGCTCCCGGTAGGCGAGAGCGCTGGAAGCGGTCTGGTCCCGGCCGGCGATTCGGTCGCGAGCGGCCTCGGATGCAGCACCGCCGCCTGCCTGCGTGCGGTTTCCAATACTACCCTGGTTAGCGTCCAGCCCGGCACCTTGTACGCCTTCGTTGACGGCACGCTGCTTACCGAAACGCCCGCTCAAGCCTTCGCGAGCGGCAATTTCAACCAAGTTCCTGTCATGGCGGGCACCAATCATGACGAATGGCGCATCTTCGTTGCCGATCAGTACGATTTTTCGGGCAACCCGATCCTGACTCTCGCCGAATATGATGCAGCCGTAATCGCGCTGTGGGGACCCGTACTCGGGCCGGTCATCGAAATTGTCTATCCTTATGCCTCCTACCCGAGCGGCGGCGTTGCGCTCGGCACCAGCGGCACCGACGGAATTTTCGCCTGCTCGGCGCGCAATGGCGACGGACTGCTCTCGCAGTTCACGCCCACTTATGCGTATGAGTTCAACGACGAGAACGCGCCTCCAATCCCGCCGATTCCCGGGCTCACCTTCCCGCTGGGAGCGTTCCACGGCGCAGAAGTGCAGTATCTGTTCGATATCGGGTATTTCTTCGAGTTCACGCCCGCTCAGCAGCAGCTGTCGCAGGCGATGGTCAGCTACTGGACGAACTTTGCGGCCACCGGCGATCCTAACAGCGGCGCGACGCCGACATGGTCGCCATATAGTACGGGTGCCGACGAATTCCAGTCGCTGATTCCGCCGACTCCGGTCGTAGAATCCACCGGCTCTTTCAGCGACGACCATTTGTGCGACGCCTTTTGGAATGTGATCTGACCCGAATTCTCCTGCCGGGTGGGGGGACGTCTCGTCCCCCCCGCACAATCTGTTCTTTCGGTAACTGTGCGCGCATTACATCCAGGCGCTCTCGCTTAGAACATTTGTTTGCCTCTGTCATTCTTTAAGACAGGGGAATCTTTTTGGCGAACGCTTCTAAACCGCGCGCGCGACTTGCGGTGGTCGCACTGCGACCTGCATCGCGTCAGGCATCATTTGGCGACCGGATCGCAGCCATCGCCGAGCTTGGCGCGGGGATGCTCGCGGCTGAGCGATGCGCGATTGCATTTCAGTCGGACGCGGCGGCGGGCGCTGACGACGTGGCCTTCGCGCCGCGCGGAGAGTCGCAATCGGACGGGGTTGTGAAGGCGCTGCTTGGAGCGCTCGGCAATCGGCTCGGCGAAGCGGTTGCGGCGGATGGCAGGAAACGCACGCGCCGCGCGCCGGGTTCAATCGACTCGATCGAGATCGTCGCACTGACTCCGCGTGAAATCGACGCAATCACTCGATCCGGCAAGATAGACGAGGGGCGCCAGCTCGCCGCGTCGGCATTTACCGATGGCGTCAGTGCGGTGCGAATCGCGATAGTGGCGCGGGCGGAGAGCGCGCGCGGCGAAATTGAAGCATCATTCGAACTAATGGCGCGTGCCGCTTTCGGCGAAATCGCCGCTGCCGCCGCGCGCGGATCGGTTGAATTCTGGCGCGCGCATGGCGCCGAGAGCGGCCGCCGCGCGGTCGGCGCAAGGCGGGAACTGGAGCGCGAGCGACTGGCGACGAATCATCTGGATGAGGCGGTTGCGG
>JBOHWI010000083.1:0-9293 GCA_050736675.1 Binatus sp. (SeqCode) | reverse complement strand
GCGCTCATCTACCGCAGCCCCCACCATCAAGATTGCCGAAATGACGATAGCCGGCGCCTGAGCAGCTAATTTTTTACCGCTATTTCGTCGCCCCTTGACCTTGGCGCGCGCCTGGGCTAACTTTTTGTAGGGTTTAATTACAACCCCCGGCCGTTACACGGTGCAGCCGCAAAGGAGATGCCTATGAATTTACAGGTTTCGCCACAGGCCCAGGAAAGGCTGCTAGCCAAGCTCTCGTCGATGGGACTGCCGCGCGCTGCGGCATCCGCGCTGTTGGAGCGGCACATGCTCGTGCGCTACCCCAAGGGCGCGGAACTGTTCACGATGGGCTCGCCAGCCGACGTCGTCTTCGCTGTGCTGACCGGACTGGTCAAGGTCCACAGCGCGCGCGCCGGCAGCGATCCCGTGCTGGTCGAGCTCGCCGGTCCCGGCGACCTGGTTGGATATGCAGACTTTGCCGACGACGATGGGGGCCGATCGCAGTTGTTTGAGGCGACCGCGCTGACCAACACTTGCGTCGCGCTCTTCACTCGTCATCAGATTGCCGAAGTGCTCAAGGGTCTCGAGCCCGAGGTGCTGCTGCGGATTGCCGAGGCGATCAATTCGATGTGGTCGTCGGTTGTTTACCGCTACGCGACGTTTTTGGGAATGTCGCTGCGCAAACGGCTCGAGATTGTTCTGGGCGAATTGGCGGAACGCTTCGGCGTGCCCGATTCGCGCGGAACCCTCCTCTTGCCTGAGCTCGCGCAGGAAGAACTGGCGGAGATGATCGGCAGTTCGCGCCCGATGGTCAGCAAGCTTCTTACCGAAATGACCGAAGGCGGCCTGCTGATCCGCGAAGGACGGCGCCACATACTGATCGCCACGCTAAAGCCGGGCGACGCCAACGTCGCCACTGTTGCTTCGCGCGAACCCGGCCTGCATCCTGCGTTCGAGCCGAGCCGGGCGGCGACACGCCGCGTGCGAGCAGATCGACGCGCAGTGCGCCCGCCGGTGACGCCGATCGTGAATATCTAGCGCGACACCATCTCAACCAGCTCTCGTCCACCCGCGCCCGACTGCGATTTCTCGCGGCCGGGCGCGGGTTTGAACGGCGTGTTACTTCAGTTGCCCCAGGCTGAAGAGTGGTTACGTTAGTCGCGAGGGAAAACCAACTGTCGCATGAACGCCAACCGATTCACCGAGAAACTTCAGGAGGCGCTCGGGCGCGCGCAGAACGCCGCACTCAGCGCTCATAACCAGGC
This sequence comes from Binatus sp. (SeqCode), assembly GCA_050736675.1. GTDB lineage: Bacteria > Desulfobacterota > Binatia > Binatales > Binataceae > Binatus. The sequence goes on along the minus strand of JBOHWI010000083.1, from coordinate 8,049 downwards.
CGTCGACGTCGAGCATCTGCTGGCGTCGCTGCTCGAAGACAACGAAGGACTGGCCTCGTCGCTCCTGAAGCTCACCGCTGTCGACCGCGACGCGGTCGGACGCAACCTGAGCGCCGAACTCGCCAAAATTCCGCACGTAACCGGCGGCGGCGCCGACAGCGGACAGGTTTACGCGACTCAGCGGCTGGGGCGCGTGCTCGCGCGCGCTGAGCAGGAGGCGGGCAAGCTCAAGGACGAGTACGTCTCGGTCGAGCACGTTTTGATCGCGATGCTCGACGAACCGGGCGCCGCTTCGAAGATCCTGCGCGACGCCGGTCTGACGCACGACAAGCTGATGGCGGTGCTCAAGAAGGTCCGCGGCAATCAGCGCGTTACGTCGTCGAATCCTGAAGCGACCTACCAGTCGCTGGAAAAATACGGGCGCGACCTGACCAAGCTGGCGTCGGCCGGTAAAATCGATCCAGTCATCGGGCGCGATGAGGAGATTCGGCGCGTCATCCAGGTCCTTTCGCGCCGCACCAAGAACAACCCGGTGCTGATTGGCGAGCCCGGCGTCGGCAAGACGGCGATTGTCGAGGGTCTCGCGCGCCGAATTGTCGCGGGCGACGTGCCCGAGGGCGTCAAGAATCGCAAGCTGGTCGCGCTCGACATGGGCGCGCTGATCGCGGGCGCCAAGTTCCGCGGCGAGTTCGAGGAACGGCTCAAGGCCGTGTTGAAGGAAGTACAGGAAGCCGCCGGCGAGATAATTCTGTTCATCGACGAGTTGCATACCGTCGTCGGCGCCGGCGCGGCAGAAGGCGCGATGGACGCGTCGAACCTGCTCAAACCCATGCTGGCGCGCGGCGAACTGCATTGCATCGGCGCGACTACCCTCGACGAATACCGAAAATATATCGAGAAAGACGCCGCGCTGGAACGGCGCTTCCAACCAGTGATGGTCGAAGAGCCGAGCGTCGAGGACACCATCTCGATTCTGCGCGGGCTCAAGGAGCGCTACGAGGTCCATCACGGAATTCGAATCAAGGACGCCGCGCTGGTGACCGCCGCGGTGCTCTCGAAACGCTACATCACCGATCGGTTTCTACCCGACAAGGCGATCGACCTGGTCGATGAAGCGGCGGCCAAGTTGCGCACTGAGAAGGAGTCGATGCCGGTCGAGATCGACGAGGTCAATCGGCGCGTGATGCAATTGGAAATCGAGCAAGCCGCCCTCAAACGCGAGACCGATCAGTCGTCGCGCGATCGGCTGCAGAAACTCGAGAAGGAGCTGGCCGAGGTCAAGGACAAGCGCGCAGCCCTGCAGGCGCAGTGGGAAACCGAGACCGGCGGACTCGAGAAGCTCGCAAAAATAAAAGCCGAGATCGAACAAACCAGGCTTGCGATCGAAAAAGCCAAGCGCGAGTACGACCTCAACAAAGTCGCCGAGCTGCAGTACGGCAAGCTCGCGTCGCTCGAGAAAGAGCTCGGCGATGAAGAGCGGAAACTGATCGAGAAGCACGCCGGCGGCAAGCGACTGATCAAGGAAGAAGTGGATGAGGACGATATCGCCGAAGTCGTCGCGCGATGGACCGGGATTCCGGTCTCGCGGCTGCTCGAGGGCGAGGTGCAGAAGCTCGCGCATCTCGAAGAGCATCTGCACAAGCGCGTGATTGGTCAGGACGAAGCGGTGATTGCCGTTTCCGACGCCGTGATTCGCGCCCGCTCCGGACTCAAGGATCCCAACCGCCCCATCGGATCGTTCATTTTTCTCGGCCCGACCGGCGTCGGTAAGACCGAGCTTGCGCGCGCGCTGGCCGAGTTCCTGTTCGACAGCGAAGCCGCGATGATCCGAATCGACATGTCCGAGTACATGGAGAAGCACACTGTCTCGCGGTTGGTCGGCGCACCTCCAGGCTACGTCGGTTTTGACGAGGGCGGCCAACTGACTGAAGCCGTGCGTCGCCGCCCCTACTCGGTCATCCTGTTCGACGAAATCGAAAAAGCGCACGCCGACGTTTTCAACATCCTGCTGCAACTGCTCGACGACGGGCGCCTCACTGACGGTCACGGACGCACGGTAGATTTCCGCAACACGGTCGTGATCATGACGTCGAATATCGCCAGCCAGATCATTCTCGGGTTCAAGGGGCAGGACTACGAGAAGATGAAGGCGCAGGCGCTCGATGTCCTGCGGCAGAGCTTCAGGCCTGAGTTTCTAAACCGCGTCGACGAAGTTGTCGTGTTCCATCCGCTGACCCGCGACGAGTTGCGCCAAATCGTCAACGTCCAGTTGGTGCGTCTGCGGCAGCGGCTCGAGGAGCGCAAGATCGAGCTCGAATTGACCGACAAGGCGCGCGACTATTTGGCCGAGCGTGGGTACGACCCGTCGTATGGGGCCCGTCCGCTTAAGCGGCTGATCCAGCGCGAACTCGAGACCGCGCTCGGGCGTAAGCTCCTCTCGGGCGCGATCCGTGACAGTTCACGGGTTACGGTCGATGCCGGCGTACGAGGACTGGAATTTTTCAGCAAACCGTTGGTCAGCGCCGCCTAAACATCTGTTTTTACATCAAATATCGCTAAGACGCGCGATGTCAGCACGGCCTCTTGCCTCGCGCAAAATAAGTATTAAACTTTAGACAGTGTGATGCTCATGCGATCGCGCAATGAGTTTAGCTAATGCTCGGGCGGATGAACGCGAGCGAAGAATATCAGTACCCGGAGGCGACTCTCCGGCATTTGAGAGAGGATGAGTGATGGCTAGTTCGACGATCGATCTCCGTATCGCAGCAGCGGCTTCGCGCAAGCCGCGCTCGCGAACAATTATCCGCGTCGCAATCGTTGCGGCGGCCGCCGCTATCGCTGCGGCGCTCGCACTGCTGCCTGATCCCGCCAACGCCGCAGCCGCAGCCAATCCGATCGTAGTTAAGATGGCTGACAAGGAACCGTTCTACAGCCCCGGAAAACTCGCGATCAAAGTCGGCGACACCGTGAAATGGGTTAACGACGGCCAGACGGTTCATGACGTCTCGACCACCCCCGCCATGGCCCAGAATCCAAAAGACACTTCGATGCCAAAAGGCGCGGCGCCGTTCGACTCAGGCTTCATCCCGCCCGGCGGCGAGTTCAGCCATACGTTCACCGTGCCTGGCACGTACCGCTACTTTTGCCTTCCGCACGAGAAGGAGGGTATGGTCGGGGTGGTTATAGTCAAGAAGTAGAGCCGGGAGATTTCAGGAACGTGACTGGTCCGCCTGCCAAGACGATTCGCGCCGGGGCCATGCTGATCGCTGTCGCGATTGCGATCGCAGCGGTACCCGTACCGGCGAATTGCTTCCCTTGGAGCATCGACATGTTCCGCGGGCCGGAGATTCAGCCTTACGCGATGGCGCCGCGCGTCACTCCGGCGGACACGCTTCCCGTCCATGGCGGAGAACCGCCGATGAGCCTTGAGCAGGCGACGATAAAAATGCACAATCCGTTTCAGCCGACGCCCGAAAATCTCGCCCAAGGTAAAGAGAAGTTCGACACCTACTGCGCGCCGTGTCACGGCGTAGCGGGGCAGGGTAACGGTCCCGTCGCGCACATTCTCGCAAAGCCGCCGAAAAATCTGGTCACTGGCACAAGCAAGGATCTTCCCGACGGCTATTTCTACGGCACTATCCGCGACGGCAACCTGGCGATGCCCTCTTATGCCGAGGAAATGACGCCTGAGCAGCGCTGGCAGATCGTGATGTACATCAGATCGATGCAGAGCGCGGCGTCCAGAAAAGTCAGCGCCTCCGGCAACTGACCTCTTCGCAGCGGCGCCCATCCAGCCTTCCACCATTGCATTATGCGGTCCGAAGGGTGCTTTCGGTCGTCGCTTCAAACCGGTTTAATTGATTGTCGATTACAGACCCGGCGCACTTTGTGTGATCGATTCGGGTCAGCGCGATGGAACCTTTCCGAGCCGGCGACGTATTTGCCATGGGCGTTGTGGACGGAGGAGGTCCGATGCCAACGATGAAGATCGGCGGTACTCTGATGCTCGCAATCGCGGCAATCGCATGTGTCGCATCGCTCGCGCGCGCCGCGGACGCTCCGCTTTCTGAAGGGCAGCTCGTCGAAATCGCAATCGAAGCGAATCCTGCGGTCAAATCGGCGCGCTACCGATGGGACTCCGCGGTTCATTCGATCAAGCAGACCGTCGCGCCGAACGATCCCGTCTTCACTTACACCAACAGCGACAGCCCCAAAAATCCGTTCGGGCGCGCGTCGCTCCGGGAATTCAACTTCACCGAAACGTTTCAATTCCCCGGCAAAGCGCTTCATCAGCGCGACCAGGCTGAGCGTACCGCCGAGATTGCGCAGCTCGTGCTCGCGGCGACGGTTCGCGACGTGCGGGCCACGACCGAAACCGGCTATTTCCAGTTGGTGCTCGACCAGGCTCTGGCCGAGGTCAACGCCGAGAACGTACAGAACCTCGATCAGGTGGTTAGAGTCACCGAGATCGCGTACCAGACTTCGTTGGTGCCGCAAACCGACGTCATCAGCGCCGAGTTCGACTTTGCCGCGACGCGCCAGCTCCAACGTCAGTACCTGACGGCTGTTGCCAACGATGAAACCGCTTTGAATCTGCAACTCTATCGTCCGATCGGCGAGCCGTTGTCGGTCGATCGAACACTCAAGCTCGAGGCCCTCAATGCGCCGCTCGACGCACTGACCGATCGCGCCTACGCAGTGCGGCAGGAAATCCTGGCGGCGGCGCTCGCCGAGCGGAACTCGAATACGGCGCTCTATCTTGCGAAGATGGAATATCTTCCGGACTTCACCGCCGGCATTCAGTACGACGATTACCTGGTTCCCGGCTTCGCGCCGAGACCGAGCCAGCAGCGCGATTGGTCCGCCGTCATCGGGTTCAACCTGCCGGTCTTTTTCTGGCTCAGGCAGGACGAGGACGTCGCGCGCGCGAAGGCCAATCTGCAGGCGGCGCGGTCCGATCAGGCGCTGATTAAAATCCAGACCGCGGCCGCAGTCGCCACATTGTTCCGCAGCGCGCAATTCGCCTACGAAACCGCCGTCCTCTATCGCGATTCGCTCATCCCCTTGGCGCGGCAGAATTTTCGCGTCGCGCTGAACGCGTATCAGTCCGGCAAGATCGACTTCGAGACGCTGTCGAGCGTACTCCAACGCGAATACGCTGCACGCGTGAACTACCTGCGGTCAGCAAATCAATTTCTGGCCGGCGAAGTTTCTCTGGAACAGGCAATCGGAGCGCCGCTGCACCAATGAGCCGCCGCAACCTGAAGCATGTCGTGTTCGGCGTGTTGGCTATCGCACTTTCCGCCGGCGGATGCCGCGGTGACTCTGCCAGTCGCGCCGCAATCCCGGAAGCAACCCCGGTTGTGCGCCTGGTTCGGCAGCAAGGGGTTGAGTCGATCCAGTTCAACGCCGGCGCCGTTCCCGGCTTGAAGATGGTGCAGGTGCAGAACGTCGAACTGCCGGACCTCCTGGAAACAACCGGCCAGGTTACCTACGACGATCGTCGGGTCTCGACGATCGTTTCGCGCGTGCAGGGGCGCATCGAGCAAACCCGCGTCTCGCTGTGGGACAACGTCCAGCGCGGCGAAAAAATCGTGGCGCTCTACAGTCCCGACTTCATGACCGCGGAGGCCGAGTATCTGCAGGCTAACGAGACTTCAGCTCTGATGGCAGCACCAGGCGTCGGCGCGTCCAATGATTTCGCCGGCGCCTTACAGCTGGCGGCCAAACGCAAACTGCAACTGCTCGGGATGAGCGAGGCCGACATCAAGGCAATCAACGCGCCCGATCCCACTGTCTGGATGCGGGCACCGATCAGCGGCATCGTCGTCGATAACAAGGTGCAGCGCGGGGCGGCTGTCAATCCGGGGGACGTGTTGTTCACTCTCGGCACGCTCGACGACGTCTGGATCACTGGCGATATCTACGAGGACGACCTCGCACGCGTGCGCGTTGGTCAGGAGTTGTCCGCCGTAACGACAGCTTTCCCCAACGAAGTGTTCAGCGGAGCGATCGCGCGCATCAGTCCGAATGTCGACCCCAACACGCACACGCTGCAAATCCGCTGCGAAGTGAAAAATCCGGGCGACAGGCTCAAGCCGCAGATGCTCGCCAGAGTGAGTGTGGTCACGCGTCCCGGCGACGCGCTGGTCGTTCCCCAGGACGCACTCGTATTCGACATCGACAACTACTATGCATTCGTCGAGATCGGCCCCGGCGCCTTCGAGCATCGCAAGGTCGCGATCGCGTCGTGGAGCAAAGCCGGGTACGCGCGCGTCGTGTCTGGACTTAAGGACGGCGACCGCGTTGTCAGCGGCGAGACTCTGCAAGTAAACGCGCTATGGCACGAGGCTCACGGGGAAAGTTCCTAGACCACGCGGTATTGGCGATCGCAACGGGAATCTTTGGCTAAGCGATGATTCGATCGTTGATGGCGGTGGCGTTGCGCGAGCGGATAGTCGTCATCGGCATCGCGCTGATGCTGCTGCTGGCCGGCATCTTTTCGTTCTCGCAGCTCGATATCGAGGCCTATCCCGATCCGGTGCAGCCGCTGATCGAGGTCTTGGCGCTGCCCAACGGCCTCAGCGCCGAAGAAGTCGAAAAACTGGTCACGGTACCGATCGAATACGGTCTGGCGGGGGTGCGTGACCTTCAGGCGATGCGCTCGATCTCGCTGTATGGACTGTCGGACATTCGCTGCTACTTCACCTGGGACAGCGATTACCACTGGGACCGCGTCGAAACGATCAACCGGCTCGCATTCATCACCTTGCCGCAAGGCGTGACGCCGGGAATTTCACCGGACAATCCTATCGGTGAAATTTATCGGTATACGGTCGAGAGTCCGGACCACGATCTGATCAACGAGAAGACGGTCGAGGACTGGATCCTTGAAAAGCAGATCAAGACGGTGCCTGGGGTCGAGGACGTTTCGGGTTTCGGCGGGTTGACCAAGCAGTTCCAGGTCGAAGTCGATCCGCTCAAGCTGAACTATTACCAGGTTCCGCTGTCGACCTTGATCTCAGCGCTGCAAAACTCGAACACTAACTCCGGCGGCAATTACATCAGCGTCGGCGAGCAGGCGTTCGACGTGCGCGGGCTCGGATTTTTCCGCGGTCTCGACGACATCCGCGACGTGGTGTTAAGCGCCAACAAGTCGATTCCCATCAAGGTGTCCAATGTCGCCGACGTCGATGTTGGCTACGCGCCGCGCCTGGGAATCGTCGGTAAAGACAATCAGAACGAGGTCGTTAGCGGCATCGTGCTGATGCGCAAGTACGGCAACACGCTCGAGACGCTCAAGGGGGTCGAGGCCAAGGTCCACGACCTCAATACTTCAGGCGTCCTGCCCAAGGGCTACAAGGTCGTGCCCTATTACGACCGCACCCAACTGGTTGAAACCACGCTGCACACGGTGCTGGAAAACCTGACGGCTGGCATGGTGCTGGTTTTTCTTGTGCTCATCTTTTTTCTGGGCAACTTGCGCGCCGCGATCATCGCCGCGGTGAACATCCCGCTTGCGCTATGCGGCGCGTTCGCGCTGATGCACTTGACCAACACGCCGGCCAATCTCATTTCGCTGGGTGCGATCGACTTCGGCATCATCATCGATACCACCGTCATCGTGATGGAAAATATCGAACGGCACCTGACCGCACCCGAACGGCAGCACGAGAGTTATCGACTCCGAATCCTGGCCGCTGCGCAAGAAGTGGGCGGTCCGATGTTTTTTTCGACGCTGATTTTCGTGATTGCATTCCTGCCGCTATTCACGATGCGCGGTGTCGAGGGCGCCATCTTCTCACCTATGTCGCACACCTACGCGTTTGCGCTCGGCACTGCGATTCTGCTTGCGGTCACGTTGTCGCCGGTGCTGTCTTCACTTTTCTTTGCCCGCGGAATGCGCGCCGCTCACAACTCTATCTGGACGGGGATCGCTGCCTTCTACCACGGGATGTTCGAGCGGATCCTGCGCTGGCCACGGCTGACGTTGACCCTGGTCGTTTTGTTGGTGGCGGGAGTGCTGTCGCTGTTCCCGCTGCTGGGCGG
>JBOHWI010000082.1:0-7223 GCA_050736675.1 Binatus sp. (SeqCode) | reverse complement strand
ATGCCGACATCCGAATGGAGATGTACAACGCGGACGGCAGCCGCGGCGACATGTGCGGCAACGGAATCCGCTGCCTGGCGCGGCTCGCGTTCGAGCGCGGCCTGGTGCGCGCGAATCCGATGGTGGTCGAGACCGACGCGGGGCTCAAAACAGTCGAGCTGCGGCTGGAAGGGCGTCGCGTGATCGGCGCGACCGTCGATATGGGCGCGCCGATTCTCGAAGGCCGCGACATCCCGGTAAATGCCGACGGCCGGATCATCGATTACCCGCTCAAAGTGGCCGGCAAGCTCGAAGCGATCACGGCGGTGTCGATGGGCAATCCGCATTGCGTGGTGTTCGTTGGCGACGACGGCGTCTTCAAGCTCCAGGATCGCGATTTTGCCTCGCTGGGCCGCGAGTTCGAGCGTCATCCGTTCTTTCCCCGACGCGTCAATACCGAGTTCGTTATGGCCACATCGCGCCACAACCTCAAGATGCGCGTGTGGGAGCGCGGCTCGGGTGAGACCTGGGCTTGCGGTACCGGCGCATGCGCGGCGCTGGTCGCGGCGGTCCTGACAAATCACTGCGAGCGGACCGCGACGGTGGAGTTGCGCGGCGGCAATCTTGAAATCGAATGGCGCGCTGACGGCCCCGATGCGGATCACGTTTTCATGACGGGCAATGCAGTCGAGGTTTTTCGCGGCGCCGTCGAGGTTGGCGCCGATGAAATGGTTGCGGTGAATTGATAAGGCGGGAGGTCTCCGACGATGTTCAATGGTGCACTGACTGCTCTCGTCACGCCGTTTCGCGACGGTGAGGTGGACGCGCCGGCGCTGCGCGATCTGATCGAATGGCAGATTCAGAGTGGAATCGACGGGCTGGTCCCGTGCGGCTCTACCGGCGAATCGGCCACGCTCACGCACGCCGAGCATGACGCCGTAGTCAAGCTCACCGTCGAGCAGACGCGAAAGCGCGTCCCGGTAGTCGCAGGCACCGGCTCGAATTCGACAGCCGAAGCGATTCGGCTGACCGCGGCCGCGCGCGAGATGGGCGCGGACGGCGCACTCCTGCTGTCGCCGTACTACAACAAGCCCACCCAGGACGGCATCTACCGGCACTACAAGACGATCGCGTCGAGCGTGGATATCCCGCTGTTCGTGTACAACATCCCCGGCCGCACTGCCTCGAACATCTTGCCGGAGACCGTAGCGCGGCTCGCGGAGGTCAAGAACATCGTCGGCATCAAGGAGGCCTCGGGCTCGATGGATCAGTCGTCGGACATCTTGAAGATGTGCGGCGATCGGATAACGATTCTGTCCGGCGACGACGCGCTCACGCTGCCGCTGATGGCGCTCGGCGCCAGGGGCATCATCTCTACCTGCAGTAACGTAGTCCCGCGCGAGATGCACGAGCTGGCGACGGCGGCACTGGCCGGCGATTTCGCGAAGGTGCGCGAAATCCACTACCGGCTGCTGCCGCTGATGCGGGCGCTGTTCGTCGAGACCAATCCGATTCCCGTCAAGCAGGCGGTCGCATTCATGGGCAAGTGCGCCAACGAGCTGCGAATGCCGCTGGTGCCGATGACCGCAGGGCCCGCCGACAGGTTGCGCATCGCGATGAAGGAACTCCGCATTGTCTGATCGCCATCGGCTATGACCGAGCCCTACTACAAGCAGCACTGGGTCGATATCGACTCGGACCGCCACAGCGCATACGACAAAATCCTTGCGTTCCATCCCGCGATGGAGCCTCTCCTGCGTCCGCTCGAGCTGAAAGCCGGCCTGCGCGTGCTCGATGTGGGCTCCGGGCCCGGCCACACCACTTTCGAGCTTGCGCGGCGCGTGGCTCCCGGCGGCAAGGTGACCGGCGTCGATATCAACGCGGAGTTCGTCGAGCGATCGGGCGCGCGCGCACGCGAAGCCAGGCTGGGGGCGGAGTTCGTGCACAGCGCCTTTCCACCGCTGCCGTTTCCCGACGCCTCGTTCGAGCGCGTGTGGTGCAAGAATGTTCTTGAATATGTTGATTCCGCAGCCGATACTGTCGCGGAAATGGCGCGAGTGACGGCGCCGGGCGGAATCGTCGTCGCGGTCGACAGCGACTGGGACATGCTGGCGCTCGAAATCGGCGCCGCCGCGCGCGAGCGCAGCGATCGGATAATCGCCGCGTCGAAGGCGATTGCGATCAAGGAGCCGCAAATCGGACGCCAGCTCTATCGGTTGTTTCGTGCGGCTGGTCTCGGCGACGTGAAAGTCGAGATTCACGCCGGCGCCGACACTGCGGGACGCTCGTTACCGATGCTGAAGGCCAGCTTCGCGCGTTATGCGCGCGACTCCGGCAAGATCGCAGCCGCCGAGGTCGAAGGTTGGTTCACCGACATCGATCGCGCCGTCGCCGCGGGATCGTTTTTGTTCGTATTGCCGCAATTCGTGGTGCGCGGAATCAGGAGTTAGGCGTCGGGCGGCTGACGCGAACCTCTCACGGGGAAAAACGAATGGCTCTTGTATGGATCGCATTGCTTGACGCGCTGCTGGCGATCGCGATGATCGCAGTGGGAATGTTCACCGCGCACTTCTACCTGGTTCCATCGTTCACCGGGTTCACGCTCTTCGTCGTCGGCTTCCTGCTGAGCATCCTCGGTACCTTCGTCGGTTTGCTGGCTATCTTCATCACGCGCAAGCCTGAACGGCGAGCCGGCCGCAGTCGGGCAGTGATGGGCACGGTGATTTGCCTGCTGATCGCGCTCCCGATCGTCGCGACCATTCTGCGCAGCGCCAAATTGCCGGCCATCAACGACATCACGACCGATTTCGACAATCCGCCCGAGTTCGTCAACGCGCAGAAGCTGCAGCATGAACCGAACCGCGACATGAAATACGACAAAGCCAAGTATGGCGACAAGCAACTGGCGGGCTACGGTCCGATCGGTCCCATCAAGGAGCGGCTCGACCCGACGGCTGCTTTCGCGCGCGTGACCGAGGTCGCGCAGGGCATTCCGTCCTGGAAGATTACCTACTCCGATCCGGCGACCTATACGCTGGAAGCCGTCGCGACCTCAAAACTGTGGCATTTCCAGGATGACGTCGTGATCCAGATCCGCCCGACGCCCGACGGCGCGAGCCTGATCGAGATGCGCTCGAAATCGCGCGACGGGGTCGGCGATTTCGGCGTCAACGCCCGCCGTATCCACCGCTTCTTCGATCGCGTCGCGCTGACCCGCCCCCCGGGCGATCAGCGCATGGGCAATCAGCAGGAAGAACAGCCATAACACCCTGAAAATAGTCTGCTTCGGTGCGCGGCTGTAAATCACGGCGCAAGAATCCAACATCGTGGATCAGAGCCTGATAGCCACCCTTGAGTATGTAAAAACTTCCTAAGTTCACGTCCCGGATAACACTCGAATACTCCGAGGGCGCTGTAAATTCTGGCGAATATTGTTTTGAAGGGGCGGCCCTGAAATTGCTTTGCGTAAAGCATCGAGCGCGAAGAGGAAACTCGCGCGTCGAATCGGCGCGAAGTTTAGCCGAGCTTCAACCAGCATCCGGAGGGGAACGCGCCATGAGTCTACGGCTGAATCGGACCGACCGAGCTACACTGAGTACTCGTTACCGGCATTCAACTTCTTCGTACATCGCATTTGTAGCGGCGCTAGCGGTGTCGATGTCTTTACCCCTGGCCACGACCGCATTGGCCACGGTCACTGGCGATCCTTCCGAGTTCAGCTTGTGCCCCATCAACTTCACACCGCCAGGCGGGGCATCCTTGTTGTGCTCACACAGCGAGACAACGGGCGGCCAGCTCAAAATCGGCAACTCGACGGTGACGATAAGCAACAACCCCGATACGGTGGACTTAGGCGCCTACAGCTCGAGCGGTTTGGCACTTTTCGGCGTCGAAGTAATCGTTACCCCTACCAACGGCCAAGTTTTCGGCGGTCCGGCCCAGGTTGTGCCGGGTGGCTTGCTCGGGCTCACAGGCATTCTAGCGCCACTGTCGCGACCGCTCGACCCTATCAACCGAGTCACGTCCTCTATCGAGCTCGCTGGTCCGATTACGCCGGCGACGGTTGTCGACTCGACTGCCACCAAGGCGTTCTTCTGCGGGGGTGGCCCGATTGGCGCTTGTGATGACGGCCCCAGTCTGTTCAGCGTGGTTACGGTGCCAGTCAAAGTACATCTGCACAACAACGCTGTGCTCGGTCCGAATTGCTATGTCGGATCGAACGCCCACCCGATCGTCTTGAATCTGGTGGAGACCCCGACGAGCCAGCCCGAGCTGACCACTGGCGGCCCCGGGGGAAACGCGCTCATATCCAGCGGCGTTGAGGTGGCCGATAACACCTTTGCCGTCCCGGGCGCAAACGGCTGCGGACTTCTCGGGGCACTTGATGCGGCCTTGGACCTAAAGGTCGGGCTGCCCTCGCCGTCGGGTAAGAACTCGGCCCTGATCGAGCAGAACGGCGAGGTCATAGCTGCCGAATTCCTCCTGCCGCCAACTCCAACCGCGACCCCAACTGAAACCGCCACGGCGACTGCGACTAACACGCCGGTAGCGACCTCGAGCGCGACCGCCACTGCGACTCCGACCGCGACAGCTACTGAGACCGCGACGGCCACCCGCACTGCGACCGCCACGGCGACCGCTACGTCGACGCCGACTGCTACTGCTACGGCTACCTCGGCCTCGACTGCGACCTCGACGGCTAGTTCGACACCAAGTTCTACGGTGACGGCGACACCAACAGCGACGGCGACCTCTATGGCGACGACGACCGCAACACCGACTGCGACAGCCACCGCGACGTCAACGGGCACGGCGGGACCAACTGCCACGCCTACGAGCACTCCGGGCCCCGAGGCGGGCAGCGTGCTGGTAGCAGGCGGAGACTCCGGCGGGAAGCTGGGCGGAATCATCAACCTCGCGACCGATACCAACTCGAGCGCGAGCGCCCAGGTCTTCGACAGCACCACCGACACCTTCGTGCTGGTCGGCAACCTCAATACCAAGCGCGAGTCATCGGTAGCAGTTGCGCTGCCAAACGGTTTGACTCTGATCGCGGGCGGTCAGTCGTGCTCGGCTAAGACGGTCGGCGGTCAAGACGGCTTTCAGTGCGACGCGCTGCAGACTTCGGAACTCTACAACGAGAGCACCCAGACGTTCACTGTCGCCGGCAGCGGCAGCCGCGGCCTGATGACAATCGCGCGCAGCGGCCCGAGCGCGACCTTGATCTCGGGCAGTGGCACGGCGCTGGACGGCCAAGTTCTGATCGTCGGCGGGTCGACTGGCAGCTCGTTCCTGAGCATTACACCGCCGAGCCCCGGTCCGGGTGTGCCTACAGGACAGGTGGCATTGAACTCAGCTGAGTTGTACAACCCGGCGACTGACGCCTTCACCGCGACCAGCTCGATACCGGAATGCGCGGCGGGTACATCGTGCGCCACCGGATTGCCGGCAGTATGTGCGGGCGCCCAGAGTGCGATCGCGTCGGCGTCGGAAAGTGGAACCACGGTAACGATCGCGATGACGACGGCGAATCCGGCCGGTCTGATCATCGGTGACAAGGTGACCGTTTCCAACGTAAGCGTCGCGGGCTACAACGGCAACTTCATCGTGACCGCAATTCCGAATGGCTCTACGTTCGAATACACCGCCGCCTCCGGATTGGCGGCCGGATCAGGTGGAGCGGCAGCCGCGGATACGGCTCAGTGCGGGATGGTAGACCAGGGCGCGGCGCTGATCCCGAACGACGGCGGCAAGGTGCTGCTGGCGGGCGGCGACCTGGTGACGTTCCTGGGCGAGTCGTCCAACCTGTCGTTCATCTTTGACCCGGCCACGCAGATCTTCTCGCGCAGCACCGGCTCGCTGGCGACGCCGCGCGAACTGTTCCCGCTGGTCGCGATGGATCCGTCGGTGGTTACCGGTACACTGTCCGGCCACATGGTGGCGTACGGCGGTATCGAGGCGAATAGCTCGGCCTGCAGCACGCCGGGACAAATGGTGGCGACCACGCTCAACACGGCCGAAGTGTTTGACCCGAGCAGCCAGACGTGGAGCCCGGCGGCCAATACGATGGGCGTCAAACGCGCGGCGGCAGCGACTCTGCTTGAGACTGGCAGCCTGGCCGGCGAAGTGATCATCCCCGGCGGCGTCGACGCCGAAGTAGGCACGCTACCTTCCACCTGCTATGGAGTGACCGGAATCACGCAGGCGGCCCAGAGTGAGACCGACCTGTACGATCCGGCAACTGGCACATTCACGGCGACCGGCTCGCTCAATCAGGCGCGTGAAGGCGCCGGCCAAGGCGTGATCGGAGCGGGCAGCGATATGACCGACGTGCTGGTAATCGGCGGCGCCTGCACGACTCCTTCGCCCAGTTTGCAGTCGGTGACGCTCGGCACGTCGCAGGCCGCGACCACCTGCCGCAGCACCAGCGCGCAGAACGATTATTCGGAGCTTTACAGCCAGTCGACCCAGCTCTGGACGGTCGGACCGGCGCCCGCCACCGGCTTCACGCCGACCAACGCTCCGGCTGCGGCAGTGCTGCCGTAGTTCGCGGAGATGGCAGTGAACAACTGGCGATGCCGTCCCCGAAAGGGGCGGCATCGCCGCATCTGTTGGTCTGCGTTCGGTGGCAAGAACCAGCCGCCCACTCGGGAAGAACTTCTTCAAGCGCGTCTATCCTATTGCCTGAGCGCGCGAATCGTTCGCAGCACGGCGGCGTTGCGATCTTCGTTGACCGGGTTCGTGAACACGATCGCGGTGCCGATTCCCGGCGCGCACAGCTCCTGCAGGCGCTCGCGCACGCGCGCCTCCGATCCGACTATCAGGGTCGCGTCGATCAGTTCGTTGCTGACCGCCTTGACGGCCGCGTCGGCGTCCCGCCCGGCCGCGCGAATCGCCGCGATTTCGCGCTCGAATCCCGAATGCGCCATCATGTTGCCGTAAAACTTCAGCGCACCGTAGCGTGACAGCAGCTTGCGCGCGGGATGGCGCGCCGCTTCGAGATCGTCCGAAATAAATGCGGTCGCGAACAGCGTCGGCTCGATCTGACCGGCGTCGCGGCCGCCCGTCTTCGCGCCCTCGGCCAACTCGCCGAGCGCTTCCTTGACGCGCGCCGGCGGGAAGAAATTAAAGATCACGCCGTCACCGATTTCGCCCGCCAGCTTCACCATCGGACGCGAGACGCCCGCCAGATACAGCGGCAGCTTCACGCTGACGCGCGGCCCGGTCTTGCCGCCCTCCAGGGC
>JBOHWI010000081.1:0-7468 GCA_050736675.1 Binatus sp. (SeqCode) | reverse complement strand
ATTTTGAATCCTTCTTTCATGGTAATTCTCCAAATCCTGGTCGATTAGCTAATGGCTAGTCACTTGGAATAATCAATGCTTTTACTCCGCGGCGTTCGCGCAGGAGGTCGAATGCTTCGAGGCCGTGCGAAATGGAATAGCGGTGCGTGACCATCGGACGTAAATCGACGGCGCCGTTCGAGACCATCGCGATCGCGCGGCGCCAGGTTTCCGGCGTGCGGATACGCGAGTTGATGATCGTGACGCCGTGGAAGAACAGCGCGCGCAATTCGGCAGACTTGAGATCGCGCGCCGGCCATCCCACCTCAACCAGCTGGCCGCCGCGGCGGAGCAGCTCGCGCGGAGAATCGATGGCGCCGGCGGCGTCAAACACGACGTCGGCGCCGTCCGGCGGGAGCATCGCACGCACTTGCTCGACCCAATCGCGCTCGCCAACGGAGACCGTCTTGAAGCCCATCGTGCGCGCGAGCGCGAGACGGTCCGCGTCGACAGCCAGCCCTGTCATCACTATAGAGGTGACGCCGAGGGCGCGCGCTGCGAGAGCGATGCTCAGGCCTATGGGTCCGGGACCTTCGACGACCGCGCTGTCGCCGGTCTTGAGGCACGACTGTTCGACGGCATGGAGGCCGGTGCCGAAAGGCTCGAGCAGCGCGGCCTGCTCGATGTTCATCGTCGAGGGAACCAGGTGTGCGTTGCCGATTGGCGCGATCGTGAATTCGGCGAAGGCGCCCGAGAGCGTGGTGGGCGCGGAACAAAGATGGAAGCGGCCGGCGCGGCATGGACCGCATCGCCCGCAATGGCCGAAGGGATCGAGGGCGACTCGATCGCCGACTTTGAAATTGGTCACGCGCGCACCGACCTCGACCACTTCGCCGGCAGGTTCGTGGCCGAGAATGACGGGGAGTCGCGCGACCATGCGCTCCGCGCCGAGTTCCCAATCTACGATGTGCAGGTCGGAGCCGCATACACCGCACGCACCGACGCGAACCAGCAGGGTCGAGTCGGCGGGCGTCGGCACCGGTGCGTCGATCACTTCGGCGCCGGGCGCGGGCCGAGTCTTGGCGATTGCTTTCAAATGTGCACGGCCTCCCGCTTCTTGAATACGACGGCGCGGCGGTTCGCGTCAAAGCGGAATGTGCGGGAGGAATTTGGCGGAGACGGGAAAGTTACTGCCAGTGGCGCAGCGGAGCGCCGCGGTAGCGCATGCGCGGACGGATGAGGCGGTTGTCGGCGTATTGCTCGAGCGCGTGCGCGATCCATCCCGACGCGCGGCCGATGGCGAAAATTGCGGCCGGCATCGAGCGCTGAAATCCGAGCATGCGGACGCACACAGTGAGGTAGAAATCGAGATTGGGGCGCAGGCGATCGCGCTTCGACACGGCCCCTTCGACTCTTTGTGCGGTCTCGAACAGGCGGCGGCCACGGTGCTTGGCGATCGTCTGCGCGGCTTGCCGCAGCAGCGCGGCGCGCGGATCGCCGTCGGGATAAATGGCGTGACCGAAGCCGGGTGGCAGGCGATGGTCGCGAGTGAACGCGGCGAGGCACTGCTCGACGCGCGCGCCGGATTCGACCTCGGCGAACATCGCCTCGATGCGATCACACGCACCGCCGTGAATGGGTCCGCTCAGCGAGCACAAGGCGGAGAGCACGGAGGCGAAGAGGTCGGCGCCGGTGCTCGCGATGACGCGGACCGCAAAGGTCGAGGCGTTAAGCTCGTGCTCGGCGCACGCGATCAGCACGCGGTCGAGTGCAGCCACTTCCCAATCGGAGACGGTCGACGCGGGCACCCATCCGAGCAGGCGTCCGGCCATGCCTTGACCGACGGGCGCTCCGGGCGCGGGAGGCTGGGCGAGTGCGAGCGGGAGCTGGCTGATGATGAGCTTGGCGCGATCGATTCGGGTGCGCGGCGGTTGACGGCGATCCCACGCCGCAAGACTGGGCATCGCGGCGGCAAGCCTCAGCAGTGGGGGCGCGTCGTCGCCGACGGCGGCAAGGGCGTCGGCAACCGATACGGGCATCTGCGCGCCGTCGATCTCGGCTCGAAGCGCGGCGATTTCCTCTGCCACCGGGCGCTCGCCGCTCCACAGCAGCAGGCATACTTCCTCGAAGGAAGCGTGCGCGACGATTTCTTCGATGGGATATCCGCGATACGCGAGCTTGCCTTCGTTGATCGAGCTGACCGCGGATTCGGCGACAATGACGCCGGGCGCGCCGTCCTCGATGCTCTTGGGCTGCGCGACCGTTACCCAGCTCGAAGCGGCGGGCAGGCTGCGTCCGCGACGCCCGCGCTCGGTGGAAACGACTCCGCGCAGCGCCTCGATATCGGCGCGTCGATAAAGGGCCTGGCGGCCGACTTTGCGTCGGTAACTTTTCAGCCAACCGCGGCTGACGTAGGCGTAGAGCGTGCCGAGCTTGACGCCTAGCTGATCGGCCGCCTCGTTCGCGGTCATCATGCCTGCGCGATCGGAACTGGCACGTTCGGAGTTGCGAGTCGCCACCATGAGAATCACGCCATGCGCGAAGGGGCGGCGTCAAGCGGCATCGAATCAACTTGCATCAAGATAGAACCAGTTATATACAGTGCAGCTCGCGGAAGAAACAGCGCGAAGAGCCCGGCGGAAGTGCGATTCAAAGAGCCGCGCACGGATTTCGCGAAGACCGAAGGCGACTGTGGGCGCCATCGCGCGGGCTTCCGCGAAGTATACTTCCAGCGGCTCATGCGTCGCGTGTTTGCGGCAATCGGTGTCGCACAATAGTTCGCTTTGACCAGTGGCGCTGAAGGTCGGCTATAGTCGCGTCGGATGAGAGGAGGCCGACTATGGATTTTGGAACGCTGATATTCACCAAGCCGGAGCGCGCGATCACGGACGTAAAGTATGCCGAGGAGCGCGGCTTCAGTCACGCCTGGATTCCCGACTCGCACATGATTTGGGGCGACACGTACGCATGCATGGCGCTGGCTGCCGTCAATACGAGAACGATCAAGCTCGGGACGGGCGTGGCGATAGCGTCGAACCGGATCGCGCCGGTCACAGTGCATTCGATTGCGACGATAAACCAACTCGCGCCCGGTCGGGTGATCCTGGGATTCGGCACGGGGCACACCGGGCGACGCGTGATGGGATTGCCGCCGGTCAAGCAGGCGGAGTTTCGCGAGCAGGTGCGCGTGATTCACGATCTGTTGCGCGATGGCGAAGCGATTTACAACGCTGAAGGACTCAGCCGGAAGATAAGGTACCTCCATCGCGAGCGCCGCTTTATCAACCTCGACGACCGGATTCCGCTTTACGTCGCGGCCAACGGCCCCAAGACGCTGGCGCTTGCGGGAGAGTTCGGCGACGGCGCGATCACCACGGGAATTACAGACGCCGATCGTGTCGGCGCGGTGCGGAAGAGTCTCGCGGCGGGCGCATCGAAGGCGGGTCGAAGCGCGGACAAGATGCAGATCGTATCGCTCACTCATATTTGCGTGCTGAGGCCCGGCGAGAAACTCGATTCGCCGCGGGTGAAGGCGATGACCGGGCACTGGGTGATGGCGAGCTTCCACGCGATCGCGGCGGGATACGCACGCTCGGGTTATCTGCCGGACGACGTCGCGCCGGTGTACAAGGCGTACGAAGAGTACCTGGCGCGGATGAAAACTCCGGCGGCCGAGCGCTACCTCGAGCTGCACATCGGGCATTGCACGTACGTCGCGCCGCTCGAACAGAAGTACGTGACGCCGGAGACTATTGCGGCGACGACGATAGTCGGGTCGAAGGAGGAGGTCGTCGAGCGGCTACGATCACTGGAGCGGGCGGGTCTGTCGCAGGTGTTCATCAATCCGCCGATGGACGGCTACGATGATTGCATCGACGAAATTTCGCGCGACGTGATCGCGCGGATGTGATTGAGCCTCGAGCTTGGCTAGGTGGCAGCTACTTCGGCCAGCGCGATCGAGTCGCAAGCTATCGCGGGAACGTAATACGCCTCGGGCGATCCCCAGACCGTGGCCGGACGCGGCCGCGATCCCACTGCCAGCGTATGCTCGAACACCTGCGCGATGTTCGCGTTGATCCGCAAACAGTTGGGCGCGAGCGGCTCGGCGAGTTCGCCGTTGCGAACAATGTACGAGTCGCCGGTGACGGTGCAGGTGAAGTCTCCTGCGCGCTGGCCGTTGATCGGATAAGTGTACCAGATACGGCCGACGTAGATTCCATCGCCGACGGCGCGTAAGAGTCCGCGCTCGGAGATGCCGCCGCGCGCGCGTATCACGACGTTGGTGCCATCTGAACCCGGACTCGCATCGAAGCGACGGCCCCCGCCTTCGCCGAGGCGGTAACCGCTCAGCGGTGGAAAATCGAGCTTCGCCGGCGCGTCAGCGCCGAGCTTCTCGCCGCGATGCTCGTCGGTGAGCAGCCGGTGGGTATCGTAAAAATTGGAGAGCAGACTGACCAGCTTGCCGTCGCGAATCAATTCAACACAGCGCGTGGGAATTCCTTCGCAAGTGACTCGACGACGCATCGCCCCGGCGCGGAAGGCCGGATCGTCAGCGAGACTCAAACGTGAATCCATCACGGCTGCGCCGAATTTTGCGTGATACGCGGAACTGGCGGCGTGGAACGATCCGGTCGTGAGCGACCCCATCACCATGTAGTTAAGAATCTCGGCGACTGGCTGTGGTCCCAGCACGACGCGAAACTTTCCCGCCGCAGGCCGCACGCCGTGCGACAGAGCGAGCGCGCGGCGGACGGCGTCGCGGCCGAGCGCGCGCGCGTCACGGCGCATCGCGGCCGTGGAATCGCCGAGCGCGCTGGCAGTCCCCTTGGCGTCGAGCGATTCGATTATCGACGTTACGGACGCGTTGAAGTGCGCGCTTTCATCGGTGCGGACTTCAGCGAAGTTCGAGTTGAAGATCGCAATTCGATCTCGAATCACAGATACGTCGCCGCCGATGATCAGGCCGGGCTGTTCGGTTCGCGAGTTAGCGGGGTGCTTTGCGAAAGCGGTGAGTGCGCCGTCGAGCACATCCCAAGCGGCGGCCGCGAGCGCGCCGTCCCCTGCTTTCGCCAAGTCGCTTTTTTCAGACCGCGCAAACTTGCGGTCGAGCGAGGCAGACGGGAAACCCGGAAAATGCGGATCGACGACGGCGGCGCTGCGTGCGCGGCGGATCGCATCGCGGATGGAGTCAGCGCTGAAATCACCGGCCTCGAATGCGGCGCCGACTTCGTGCGGATCTCGGCGCATCGCGACGCGCAACTGAAATCCGTCGGCTTGAATCGACTTGAACTCCTCGAGGCCGCGGCTCGGAATGTCGGAAGTGTATGCCAGGCGGGCGATTCGATGCTCTGCGGTGGCGCAATAGATCTCGTAGCTCGCGAGATCTTTCTCGCGCGCGAGAATCCGCGCCGCTTCGCGCATGAAAGATTTGAGATCGGCGAGCGAACGCATCAGTTACCCGCCAGCCGTGCGCGCGAGCGTAGCGTCGGCCCGCCGTTGGACATCCGCTTGACCTGCATCGGCTGGCCCTTGCCACAGTTTGGGATCGCGATGAACCGCAGATCGTTCCCTACAGCGTCCACGTTAGTGAAGAAGCTTTTCGAGTCGGCGATCACGCTGCCGGAACGATAGAGGCGTCCTATTCGTCCGTGATCGATTTCGTAAACGCGGCGCGCGGAGATGCGGAAGTTTTCGCGCGATTCGGAAATTGAGGGAATCTGATGGCCGCAGACGTAGTAGCCGTGCTCAACGTCGTTGATGATTTTTTCGGGCGGCGTCTCGCCGGGGAGGAAGAACGTGTTGGACATTCTGATCAACGGCACGTGCCATCCTTCGCTCGCGCGCGTCGAGCCGTTCGGCTCCGCCCCGAGTACGGCGGCGGTTGCGCGCGAATTGAGGAATCCCCTGAAAATGCCGCGCTCGATGTGCGTCACGCGGCGGCCGCGTGTGCCTTCGTGATCGTAGCGGTAGTGGCCGTAGCCATCGAGGCTCGGATCGGAGCAGGCGGACAGCAGCGGCGACGCAACCGCCTTGCCCAACTGGTTGTCCGCCAGCGAGCGCAGGAACCAACTGCGTCCGGCGTATGCCGCTTCCATCTTGAGTGCGCGATCGGCTTCGCACGGATGTCCGATCACTTCATGGGAGACGAGCGCGTTGAAATGCGGGTCGGTCACGACGACGACTTCACCCTCAGGCGGCTTGAGCACGGGCGCGGCCGCAAGCTCGCGCGCTTCGGCGGCAAGATCGACGCAGAATTTCGCCAGCGAAGGATTCGGCATCAACTCGCCGCGCCATCCATCGCTCAGGCATTCGAGTCCGCGTTGCTGGCCGATCGAATCATAGCTTTCCTGGTGACCGTCTCCAATTTGCGCGACGACATAGCAGTCGCCCTGCGAAAACGCATACGCCTGCGACACCACCGTGCCGGCGGTGTCGATGAAAATCTCGCGGCGCATCTCGGTCATCGCGGCAACGACCTGGTAAGCGATCGCGTCGCCAAGTGCGGCAACGTCGCGCGACGCATCGAGCGATATTTTCTTGAGCTCGTCGGTCGACAGCGAGCGCGGATCGCGACGGAAGTTCGCCTCGACGTCGTCGCGTACCTTTTCTCTCGAGGGAATTTGCGCGGCCGGCAGTCTTTTCGCCGCATCTCCAAGGTGTGCGATAAGCTCGGCTTTTCTGCGGGCGCTGAAACGCGCTCGATCGTACGCTTCGTCAAGACCCCGACGGAGTTCAGCGACGAGCTTGGCCGTACGTCGTGCGAGCGCACCTATCTCCGCGCCGGTTTGCCCGTAACCCACGGAACCCGCCCGATTCGCGACATGGACCGAGACTGCGTACGCGGCATTCTCGCTTTCGGAGCCGTCGCGCGGCTCACCATTGACGGCAGCGCCGGAACGATTGAACACCACTTCGAAACGAAGATCCGCGTAGACGACGCCCCGCTTCGTGCGCGCGAAGCGCGCGAGGACCGACTCGCCCTCGCGGCGCAGGTACTCGATCGCTTCGAACAAGTCGGCGCGCCCGCTCACGAGAGACGCATCTAGATGATGCCTTCGCGCTTCAAGTCTTCGAGCTGGCCGGCGCCGAGGCCGAGCAACTCGCCGTAAACGTCGGCGTTATGCTGTCCGAGCAGCGGCGCGGAAGTCACTTCTACCGGCGAATCTTCAAGGCGCACCGGACATCCCGGCATCGTGAAGTCGCCGCGCACGGGATGCTTGAACGTGACGATCATGCCGCGCTGCTTGAGATGCGGATCGTTCAACAGCTCGACGCTGTCCAGCACGGCGCCGCACGGCACGCCGGCCTCGCCGAGGATGCGCATCACCTCGAACTTGGTGTGTCGCCCGGTCCATTCGTTGATCATCTCCGTCAGCGAGTCGACATTCTTCGCACGGTTTCTTCCCGCGAAACGTTCTTCGCTTGCGACTTCGGGCCGGCCGATCACTTTCCACAGGCTTTCGAACATCTCGGGCGAGGTGCACAGGAT
>JBOHWI010000080.1:0-5657 GCA_050736675.1 Binatus sp. (SeqCode) | reverse complement strand
AGACTATCCATATCGGACTGGTTGAGCGGCCGGCTAGGGTTCTGGCATGGGTGAGACGGTCAGCTATGCGCGCGACGGGCATGTCGCGACGATCACCTACAACCGGCCGGAGCGGCTGAACGCGATTGACGGCGCGCTGCGCGCCGACCTGAACGCGGCCTTCGAGACCTTCCGTGCGGACGAGCAGGCCTGGGTTGGGATCGTGACCGGCGCGGGGCGCGCGTTCTGCGCGGGTGCGGACCTGTCGGCGGGTCCCCGGACGTTCGATTCGACACGCGAGGATCGCGCGGAGAGGCGCGCCGCAATCAGAGCGGACGGCACGGTGGACTGGAGCAACGATGCGGTTCGCGACGGCGGCGGACGGCTGACGCTGCGCATCTTCGAGTGCAAGAAGCCGGTGATCGCGGCGGTGAACGGCGCGGCGGTGGGAGTCGGCGTGACGATGCAGCTCGCGATGGATGTGCGGCTGGCCTCGGAGAACGCGCGCTTCGGCTTCGTGTTTGCGCGCCGCGGGATCGTGCCTGAGGCGTGCTCGAGCTGGTTTCTGCCGAAGGTCGTCGGCATCTCGCAGGCGTTGGAGTGGACGTTCACCGGGCGTGTCTTCCCGGCGGAGGAGGCGCTCGCAGGCGGCCTGGTCAAGAAGATCTACAAGCCCGATCAACTGATTCCTGCGGCGCGGGCGCTCGCTCGCGAGATAGCCGACAACACGTCGCAAGTCGCTGTCGCGGTGATTCGCCAGATGCTGTGGCGGATGGCGGGCGCGGACCATCCGATGGAAGCGCACAAGGTCGACAGCCGCGGAATCTTCGCGCGCGGATCGTCGGCAGATGTGAAGGAAGGCGTCGCGTCATTCCTGGAAAAACGTCCGGCAAAATTTCCGGACAAGGTTTCCAAAGACATGCCCGCGTACTTTCCGTGGTGGCAGGAAAGAAAATACAGCTAACCCCGAAGTCCTGACAGGTTCCGCCCTCAGGTCGGCGGCCCCTCGGGATATTGCGGGAGGTCGTCAGTAATCTCGTGCCACGGGGCCTTCGAACCGACGTAGATGTGATAGTTCGTGCGGATCTTCGGGTCGTCGTCGAGCGAGCCCGCCGGAATCATCACGATCTCGCGGGTAGGGACCGCACGCGGCATCGGACTGCCGCAGATGCGACAGAACGAATTTCCGAATCGTTGCGTGTTCGGCAGCCGGTATGTGACTACCAGATCTTCGCCGCGAAGCCACCGGAAAGCTCGGGCCGGCACGAACAGGTTGGCGGCGTACTGCGCGCCGCGCGCCTTGCGGCATCGCGAGCAATGACAGTTGCGCAGCTCGATTTGATCGGCGGCTTCGAAGGCCACGCCACCGCACAGGCAGGTTCCGCCGGTCATGGTGAATTACCTCCCGTTAGAGTTTGCGGCGGATTAAAACGCGGACTTCGGCGGTTTGCTGGGCGTTGATCGTGGCGCGCTGGTTGTCGAGGTCGAGCTCGGCGGTGCCGCCGATCACTTCGATCTCACATCCCTTCGGATACTGAAGGCGCGGAACGAAAACCTCGGTCGCGCTGGTCGCGGAGGGATCGAATTCGAACACGAATTCGAAATCGCCGCGGACGCGATCGAACTTCACCTTCCGCGGACTTCCTTGAGTAGCCATTGCATACGGCCGCACGAAGCCGGCGAGCGCGCGGCCGCCGCTGTTGATATCTGCCGGATTACTCTGTTGGTCGCGAGAGAAGATACTCAGATCCTCCTGATTCCAGCCGTCGCCAATAGCCAGATCGTTGCGATTCGATGCAGTATAGTTCCATTGCGTACTATTGATGAGCAGGGCATCCAGTGCATTATACATTAGGTCGAGCCCGACGATGTGCGGAGCCCAGGGCGTATCGCTGCGATCGCCGGCCTGAAAGGCGCGATACGCTTCGGCGCCGTTCAAATCGAACGGGATTCCGCATTCGCCGATCAGGGTGGGCGCGCCGCCATTCACGTTCTCTGACATCCTGGCAATCTTGCCGAGCTGGCGCTCGTAGCGCGTCTGGATTTGTTCGGCGACAGTCGCGATTTCGCCGGTCATGACGTCGAGGCTGAAATTCGGGCTGAACGTCTTGGTCGCGAGCGTGAACACGTCGTACCAATGACCTGCGTTGACGGTGTCGGGCGGAGTCTCGGCCGGGAACCCCGGTCCGAAGAAACCGGAGAGCGGATCGAGCTCGGCGAACAGGATCCAATCGGGATTAATCCGGCGAATATTCTCGGCGACGCTCGCGAAAAACGGTCCCATGTAGTCTTCGATGAAGTTGACCTTGCGGTCGCCTACGCGCTGGAAAAAATCGTCCCGCAAAATGTCGAAAGTCCCGTCCTTATTGAGTTTCCACGCACCTGCTTGCTCGAATGGATCGGTTCGCTCGCCGGCCCAGATCGATATCCGATCGGGGTTTATCGTGCTGTCCCGTTTGTGCACCGCGGCTTTCACAGCGGGATCGAAGTCGAGCACCGGAATCGAGCGGGTCACTCCGTGCGACACCAGCAGGCCGTCGATCGGCGACCATGCCAGCCCCGGCATCGCACGGTTTGGATTCGCGTCGCTCGGTCCGAGGTGACGATAGCGGAGCGACTGCCCAATCCATCCTGGGGTCGGTTCGTTGAGCGAGTCGAAGCCCATAACGTTGGGCAAGTCGCGAATGCGGCGTGCGATTTCGCGCATCGCACCGAGGTAGTGATCGAGCATGTAGTCCTGGACATTGACGCCGTCGATGTTGAGTCCAGGAGCGAAATCGCGGCCGGCGAAGAACAGCGTCCACATGATGCCGTTGGAGGGACGGCGCGCATTCGCCGACCAGCTCATGGTCGGGTAACGATCCTCCTGGCGGCCGCCGCGCGAATAGTCATATAAATGTTGCATCACATGAGCGGATCCTGACTCGGCGATTCGTCGATAGTCAATTCCAATTTTGTCGAATAGCCAACAGGGTGCGCCGTCACCGCCGCTCATTCGACTCCATGCGTCCTGGTGAAAGTCCACGAATACGTAGGAGCCGTACTCACCGGCGAGCCGGCACAACTCGGCATAGTAGTCGAGATACTCAGTGTCGTAGTCATTCGGGCCGCGATGCTCGACGGCTTCCCAAGTGGTCAGCAGGCGGATGCAGTTGAAGCCCCACGCGCGCAGGCGCGAGAAGTGTTCGTCGGCTTCGGCGAGCGGAAACGGACGGCCTATGAACGAGACCTCGCGATGGTTGGAAAAGTCGGAAGGAAAATTGGTGCCGCCGTCGGGGTAGGGCACCTTGCAATCGCCGCCCAGATTGACGCCGCGCAAAATTACGCGTCGTCCATCTTCGTCGACGAACCATCGTCCTTCAATGTGCAGCCGTGTCAAGTTCATGGCGCGAGGTTGACGCAATGTCCTTCGGCCCGTCAAGCTGCCAAATCGTATGGCGAGTTGGCAAGAGAGCGAGATAATTGCGGGCCTGTTCGTCGGCGATTTGCAGGATGCGCAGAAGTTCGACGGGACGATCATCAGCGTGCTGCCCGACGTGCCCGATGGCGAACCGCCACACGCTATTCACATTCCGTTCCTCGCTGAAGGCGTCGTAACGCTGGACCGGACGGCGGCTCTGATCGACGGAGAGCTGGCGCGTGGCCATCGCGTGCTGGTGCACTGCGAGGAAGGATGCGAGCGCGCGCCGCTGGTGGTGGCATGGTTTCTGAGGACGAAGCGCGGCAAGACGTTGGATGAAGCGTACGCTCTCCTGAAGAGCCGCCGGCCGATCGTCGAGGATCGGCGGCGCTGGCTGGGTATCTATAATCGATAGCAACACCTAATCTTCTGCGGCGAATTGACTATTAGCCGCCGACGGCACACTCTGGCGGCACTGGTCCTGGGTTCATGGCCAATTTTCTCCATCGCGCGCTCGAGTACCTGGAAACTGCACTGGTGCGTCTGAGGGCGGCGTTTCACCCTTCGAAGCCGTGGGTCGCGCGAGCACGAGAGTTGGGGCGCTCGCGGCGAGTGCGCAGAATCGGTTTGATAGTCATCGCGGTGCTGCTGTTTATGGAGCCGGCGTTTTACCTTGCCGCTCCGCCAGTGTTGCGGCACGTGCTGACCGGCCCCGTCGCCAATAGCATCCATCGACAGGTGAGAGTGGGCAAAATCCGCTTCAACCTGTATCGGCTGAAGCTCGACGTGGATCAACTGCACGTCAGCGAGCGCGACGATCCGCAGAAGGCGTTCGTCGATCTCGGGCATCTGACGGTGAAGGTTTCGTGGACGTCGCTGTTCCGCCTCGCGCCGGTGATCGGCGAAGTCGTAGTCGATCGGCCGCGGATTCATGTGGTGCGGGAGTCGCAGCAGAAATTCAACTTTTCCGATCTGCTCGAAAGCACGCCGGCCCCGGCGAAACCGAAACCGGCGGCGCCCAGTTCTCCGCAACGTTTCGCGGTTTCCAATATTCAACTGCGCGACGGCGCAGTGACGATCGACGACCAACTGCTCGGCAAGCAGCACAAGATCGAAAAGATTCGGATCGACATCCCGTTTGTCGCGAACCTGCCCTCGTACGTGGACGTGTTCGTGCAGCCGCTGGTGCAGATGGTGATCGACGGCAGCCCGCTCCGGATTGCCGGCGTGACCAAGCCGTTCCAGGCGACGCTCGACTCGGTGGTTGACCTGAAACTGCATCGGCTCGACCTCCCGCTCTACGTCAGCTACGCACCGACCAAGCTGCCCGTGAAGATTCAGCAGGGCGCGCTGTCCACGGATCTCTACCTGCATTTCGTCCAGGCGGAACCGCAGCCGATGATTCGCCTGAACGGAACGGTTGCGCTCGATCAGCTCGACCTGCGCGACGCAGGCGACGCGCCGCTGGTCGCGCTCAAGCACGCCGAGGTGAAGCTGACCGACGTCGAGCCGCTGGGCGCGGTGTTCTACCTTAAGTCGATCTGGATCGATGGGCTCCTGGCGAAACTAAAGCTGAATCCCGACGGTACCAACAATCTCACGTCGCTGGGCGGAAGCACTGCGCCGCCCCCAAGTCCTGGGGTGCAAGCGGCTTCGACGAGCACCGCCGCACCCACGCCGCCGCCGCCGGGCAACTTGACGCAACCGGCGGTGCCCGTGGCGGGACCGTCCACGGCGAAGTCGCCGATGGATCTTCAGTTGCAGTCGTTCGTTCTTACGAAGAGCGAAGTGGATGTCCAGGACAACAGCGGTACGACGCCGGCAACGGACGCGCTCGATGCGCTCGAGGTTGGGGTAAAGAATCTTCGGACGCTGGGGAAACCGCCGGCGACATACTATGTGACCGGCAATGTGCGCAGCGGCGGCGCGCTCGCGATTAACGGCGCGCTGGATCTCCCGGATTCGCAAGTTAACACCGAAGTGTCGATCGATCAGCTCGATCTGCCGGCGCTGCAGCCGTTCGCGCAGAAGGTTCTCGCCGCGACGATCGCGTCGGGCAAGTTCAGCGCGAAGGCCAACGTGCAGACCCATTTCGCGAGCGATCACTTCAACGTGCACGCCGAGCCGGCGAGCGTCGCGATCGCGAATTTCGAGGTCGATGCGCCGCACGAAAAAGAAAAGCCGGTGCAGTGGAAGAATTTCAGTGTCGCGGTTGGACAGTTCGATTTGGCGTCGCGCCAAGCGACCGTCACCGAAGTAAAAAGCGACGGAATGCATC
>JBOHWI010000079.1:0-3773 GCA_050736675.1 Binatus sp. (SeqCode) | reverse complement strand
GCGTTACTACTGGACGAAGAGCTGGATTCACCAGGCGAAGCGCTCGGCTTCGACCCGTGCCCCGAATGCACTGTCCGCACCTGCATCCCTGCGTGTCCGGCCGGCGCAGTAAGCATCGCCTCCGGATGGGACATCCCCAAATGCCTGACACATCGGGTCGAGGTGGAGCAGGATTGCACCCCGCGATGCCACGCGCGCGCCGGATGCGTCCTCGGCCCCGAGCATCGCTACCCCGACGACGAACTCGCGTATCATCAGATGCGCGCGCTCCGTTCGATGCGCCCGTACTACGAAACGCAAATCAAACGATCTTAACTTCTCCTTGTCCGAGGAGAGGTTAGAATCCAACAGAGTGTGCGGATATAATCGATCGCGGAACGAAGATGCCATTTCCGATCAATCGCCCGCGGCGCCTGCGGCGCACCGAAACAATCCGCCGCATGATTCGCGAGACGCGTCTGTCGGCGGACGACCTGATCCTGCCGATGTTCGTGTGCCCCGGACGCGGCGTGAAAAAGCCGGTCGCGTCGATGCCCGGCGTCGCGCAAATGTCCGTGGACAACATCGTCGCGGAGGCGCGCGAGACGTGGACCGCCGGCGTCCCGGCCGTCATCCTGTTTGGAATTCCCGAACGCAAGGACGCGCAGGGCAGCGAGGCCTGGAACGACAACGGCGAGGTGCAGCGCGCGATTCGCGAAATCAAAGAGCGCGTGCCGGAGATGGCGGTGATCACGGACGTCTGCATGTGCGAATACACCGACCACGGTCATTGCGGCGCGCTTGCGGGCAACGAGGTCGATAACGACGCTACGCTCGAGTTGCTGACGCGCTCGGCGCTGTCGCATGCGCGCGCGGGGGCCGATATCGTCGCGCCGTCGGACATGATGGACGGGCGGGTCGGCGCAATCCGCGCCGCGCTGGACGGCGACGGCTTCAGCCACGTCGCGATCATGGCGTACTCGGCCAAGTTCGCATCCGCATTCTATGGACCGTTTCGCGAGGCGGCCGAGTCTGCGCCGAAGTTCGGCGATCGCCGCTCGTATCAGATGGACCCGCCCAACGGCGACGAGGCGATGCGTGAGGTGGCGCTCGATCTCGAAGAGGGCGCGGATATCGTGATGGTCAAGCCGGCGCTCCCTTACCTCGATCTGATCTGGCGAGTGAAGCACCAGTTCAACGCGCCGGTAGCTGCGTACAACGTCTCAGGCGAGTACTCGATGATCCGCGCCGCCGGCATCAACGGATGGATCGACGAAGAACGCGCGACGCTGGAAGTGCTGACGTCGATCAAACGCGCGGGGGCCGATCTGATACTGACGTACTTCGCCAAAGAAGTAGCTCGCAAACTCCGCGCGTGAACTGCCGGTGAGGCGAGCGGCCGAGCGGTTCCGATTTTTTTGTCATATATGGATCCCGCCCGGATGCAAGGGGAGAAGGACGATCGAGGGAACGGTTGCGGTCATATATACGGCCTGTTGAATCGGGGGCATGAGTAGCGCCCGTGGCCCTGATGGAAATGCGCGCGCCTGAGTCTCTGATCATCCTGTCGGCCTGGTGTAAATCGGCCCTGACATAAAGCAGAGTAGGCCGGCGCCGGTGCGACCGGTTCGCCATCAGATCGTATTCACCCTGAGCAACCATAGGTGGGAGTTAACGGTTAGGCTCCTTTGGCGGTAAGGAGGGTGGGGGGCGGGGCGATAGTTCGAGCCGCGCGTGAGCAGCGCCCATAGCACCCGCGCATTGTGATTGGCCAGCGCCACCGCGGCGACGTTGGGAGCGCGCGCGGCCATGATGCGCGCGGCCCACGCGGCGCGCGGATGCGCGTGTATACGCTTGCGATAGAGCACCGAGCGCGCGCCATGGATCAACAGCGTGCGCAAGTAGCGGTCGCCGTGTTTGCTGATGCCGAGCATCACGGTCTTGCCGCCCGAGGAGTGCTGGCGCGGCGTCAGTCCCAGATACGCGCTCAACTCGCGTCCGCTTTTGAACTCGCGCGCATTGCCGACCATGGCGACCAGCGCGCTGGCCGTCAGCGGTCCCGCGCCGGGAACTTGCATCAGTCGCTGGCAGCGTTCGTCATCTTGGGCCGCGCACTCCAGGCGCCGGTCAAGCGCCGCGATCCGCTGCTCGAACTCGCGCAGCCGGCCGCTGAGCTCGCGCAGCAACTCGCCCAGCGCGCCGCTCACCTCATTGTGCTCGTCGGCCAGCGCGTCGCGCAGCGCCTGGCGCAGTCCGGCCGCGCCCAGGCGCGCCACCACCCCGCGCTCGTGCAGCAGCGCGCGCAGCTGATTGCTTAGCGCGATGCGTTGCTTCATCAATTGCGCCCGCACCCGATGCAGCGCGAGCAGGTCCTGCTGGGCGATGCTCTTGGCCGCGACGTAGCGCATCTGCGGGCGGCGCACCGCTTCGCAAATCGCGTCGGCGTCGTTGCGGTCGTGCTTGTCGGGCCTGCTGCGATAGGGCCTGACCAGTGCCGGACTCATCAGCCGCACCGCATGGCCGAGCGCGCCGATTGCGCGCGCCCAATAATGCGCGCCGCCGCAGGCCTCCATCCCCACCACGCACGGCTTAAGCTTGGCCATGAACTCCAGCACCTGCCCGCGCCGCAACTGCCGGCGGAGCACCGCCTTGCCCCGCGCATCGGCGCAACTCAGCGCAAACACGCTCTTTGCCAGATCGATCCCTACTGTTGTAATTTCCATCGCGGCCCCTCCTCGCTTCGAATGAATCGTTTAATCACCTCATTCTTGGCCCATTGCGAGGCCGTATATAGCGGGCGAGGGTCCATCCCATCATCCTGACCGAAGCGAAGGATCCCGGATCTTTCTCGACGCCGGCCAGCGCACCCCCAACCATGGCGCATCCAAAGCTCTCGCCCTTGGGGGATGAACTTTTCAGCCTGACGCCCGCGCGCCTGACGTGCTAAACCTGAGAAGGTATGGACAACACTTCACGACCCCCCACACGCTACTAGGCGCACGGGAGCATGCTCACTTTCTTAACACAGGGCGCGGGGTCAACCCCTGCAATAAAAATGACGGAACGAAACTACCCTTAGTAGTATGCCCTCTTGAAAACCACAACATATGGTATAAATTGCCGCTCTCCGGCCCGATCGATAATTCACGATTCGGCGCCATTTCAGCTTCAAACTGCGCCAATCTCAACGGCTAAACCCATGTTTCCAACCACGGACGCGCCACCTATACTGCCGGTCGCGTAGTATGCCTTCATCCACCACCTTTGCCCGCGTCAGCCGGGTCGCCAGCCGCATGTACGGCCGCCTCTTCTCGGCCAATCCCTATCCGCTCTACAAATTCCTGCGCACTCGCTACCCCCTTCTGCGCACTCCCATCGGATTCTGGATTTCCACACGCTACGACAACTGCCTCGACGTCCTGCGCGACAAGCGCTTCCTCGCCTTCGATCTCAACGCCCTCGACGCCTTCCCGCCCGACGACGGCCTCAAGTCGATGCGCGAGGCTCTCCAGCACGCGATCGTTTTTCGCAATCCTCCCGACCACACGCGCCTGCGCAAGCTGATGAACACCTTTTTTTCGCCGCCGGTGGTGGACGGCTTGCAGCCCCGCATTCAGCACATCGCCGATTACCTGCTCGACGCCGTGCAGGCGCGCGGCTCGATGGATTTGATCAAGGACGTCGCGTTTCCGTTTCCGATCGACGTGCTTGCCGAGGTGATGGGCGCCGACGACGCCGACAAGCCGATGTTCCGCGACTGGATGCGCACGCTCGGCATCCCGCTCGACCCCGTT
>JBOHWI010000078.1:0-4184 GCA_050736675.1 Binatus sp. (SeqCode) | reverse complement strand
GTCGTAGCCCTGCGGCGGCGCATCGACGTGAACGTCCACCGCGCTCGGCGCGAACAGGTATTTGTCGCCCGTTATGAAGCTGGCAACCTTCGCGTGCGGCGAGTCGGTCGTAGTCACGGTCACGCCGAAGCCGGGGTCGTTGCCGGTCTTGTCCTTCACGCTGACCTGCATCACCGCGACGTTTGCTATCATCACAGTGTGCGTGCGGCCGGCTTCAATCTGAACCCCGTCCTTGACGATCTGCCCGCCGATGATCGGCAGCACAAGCTTGTATTCTCCTGGCGCCAGCGCAATCGACGACCCTGCCGCAACTTGCCCAGCCTCCTTCCCGTCCGCCGCAATTATGTGCGCCTGATTTTTGGCTCCCGCGCCTTCGTCGCCCAGTACGTCGAGTTTCAGATTTCCGGTCTGCGCCGCGAGCGCAATCGTCGCGGCCATAAACAGAAAAATTAAGTCAACGGCAAGCAGTCGCATCGGTCTCATGGGCGGAGCCGTATCTTACGGCGGCATTGCCTCGCGCGCTATCGCCACTTGTCATTCTCGCGCGTGGCTGCCGGTAAAAAAGTGAAAAACGCGAAGAATCCCGGTCACGGTGGTCGTCTCCGCACGGCCGCCGGGATACTTCGCTTCCTGAGAGTGACACGGGGCAATCCCCGGGGACGAACCATTCAGCCTGAGCGGTATTGAGGAATCGACTTATTTCACCTCGTGTCCATCGGTCGTTAATCTTTCGGTAACGTCGATTTGGCACGACAGACGGACTGGTGCGGCCACTTTTGGACGCTACCATCGAGGAAGGAGAAATTATGGGCATGCGGAAGACGGTGATCGTAGCGTTGATGGCGATGGCCTGGGCGGGTGCGCCGATCCTGAACGGGGTGTCATTGGCGCAGCCGGCGCCGGGCGCGATGGCGACCGAGGCTATGGCGTCGAGCCTGTCGCATTCTGACAAGGCCGCACTGATGAAGAAGCTAAGCACGGCAAAGAAACGCTTCACGTTCCAGCGTAAACATTCATCGCAGTACCCCAATGCCCAAGGCGCATACGACGCCAAAATCAAGCAGATCGACGGATTGATGGCCAAACTCAAGGGCGGCGAAGATTTCCCGATGAGCGACGTCGATAATGCGTTGGCAAAGCCGGAGACCGCCGAACATTGAACCGTCAACACGGTGCGCAGGATTTTTCGCCCCCGCACCATCGTCGCCGGGCACATCGAGCTTCAGATTCCCGGTTTCCGCGGTGACAGCAATCGTCGCGAAAATCGTGGCCATGAAAGAAAGCATGTTGCGCACCTGCCGGCGTTGATTCCGATAACACCCCGCCCGCTCCTGTAGTCATAGTTTCTCTGGACGAGTACGAGGCTGACGCTTTTCCTCGTCGGAAGGTCTAGCCAAGCAGCACGACGACGCGCGCGTGTGCGTGCCCTCATATTTGGGGGGATGAACTTTTCTGCCTGACGCCCGCCGATTTTCCGTGCTACGTATAAGGTATGTACAACTTTCAAGCTGCCCGATACTCGCCAAGAGGACCCAACGTCGCGCGATGCACAGATCGCGGCGGAAAATCTTTTTTCGACGGAACGAACTCACCGATGGTGGTGGGGTCGTCCCAAAACCACTACTAATGGTAAAAATGGCATTGATCGCGCCGCAGTCGAATACCAGCGCCATTCGAATCTCAACGGCGCCAACCCGGCGCAAGTCCTCGAACTGATCGAATGGCGCGACGCTCTAATCACCACCGTCCGCGTTTTTCATTTTGCCGCATGACTGTCAAACATAGCTAGCAATGAAACTCTCGACGCGACTGCTTGGCACCACGTACCGATTCCGCTCAGTCAAAGAATTGCTCGCGCGCGCCAATGAAGCGCGCTCGGGCGACGAACTCGCCGGAGTCGCCGCGCGCTCAGAGCAGGAACGAATAGCGGCCAAGACCGTGCTTGCCAGTCTCACGCTGAACGATCTGCGCGAGAACCCTGTTGTCGCATACGATCGCGACGAGGTGACGCGCGTGATCGACGACGCCCTCGATCGCGCCGCCTTCGCCGCCGTCCGCAATCAGACCGTCGGCGAGTTTCGCGAATGGCTGCTCGATGACGCCACGACCGGCGACGCGATCCTTGCGGCCGGCCGCGGAATCACCGCCGAGATCGCCGCCGCCGTCGCCAAGCTATGCACCAATCTCGACCTGATCACGATTGCGTCGAAAATTCGCGTCGTCACGCACGCGCGCACCACGCTTGGACTTTCGGGCCGGCTCTCGACACGCCTGCAGCCCAATCATCCGCGCGACGATCTCGCCGGCATCGCGGCCGCAGCTTACGAAGGCCTCGCCTACGCTACGGGTGACGCGCTCATCGGCATCAACCCGTGCGTCGACGATCCCGACAACATCCGCCGACTGCTCGAACTCACCGCCGACGTCGTCGAGCGCACCGGCGCGCCGACGCAGAACTGCGTGCTCGGCCATATCACGACGCAGATGCGCGCTCTGGAAGCCGGCGCGCCGATGGACATCATGTTCCAGAGCCTGGCCGGCACCCAGAAGGGCAACGCCGGTTTCGGTATCACGGTGGCGATGCTCGACGACGGCTACGCGATGATTCGCGAAACCGGCCGCCTGCGCTCTCCCAACCTGATGTACTTCGAGACGGGGCAGGGCTCCGAGCTGTCCGCCGGCGCACACGAGGGCGCCGACCAGGTCACGCTCGAGGCGCGATGTTACGGTCTTGCGCGCCGCTACTCCCCGCTGCTGGTCAACACGGTCGTGGGGTTCATCGGTCCCGAGTATCTCTACGACGCCAAACAGATCACCCGCGCCGGCCTCGAGGATCATCTTATGGGCAAGCTGCTCGGCGTCCCGCACGGCGCCGACGCTTGCTACACCAATCACGCACGCGCCGATCAGAACGACTGCGAGAATCTCGCCGTGCTGCTCGCCTCCGCCGGATGCAACTACTTCATGGCGGTGCCGATGGGCGACGACGTGATGCTCTCCTATCAATCGACCAGCTACCACGACGCGGCAGCGCTGCGCGCGGTGCTCAAGCTGCGGCCCGCACCCGAGTTCGAGGATTGGTGCGAGCGGCGCGGAATCCTGCGAGAAGGCCGGCTCTCGTCACGCGCCGGTGATGCCCGACTTGTGATGAGTCAGAATTGAAGAAAATCGCTCCCGACTCAAACTCTGACTTCGACCGGATGCGTAAATCCACGCCTGCGCGTCTCGACCTCGGGCGCGCCGGTCCGCGCTACACGACGGCCGCGATGCTCTCGCTGCGCGCCGATCACGCGCGCGCCGTTGACGCCGTAATGACGCAAGTCGCGAGCGATTGGCCGCGGCGCAACGGCCTGCTCGAAGTTCATTCGCAAGCCCTCACGCGCGAAGACTACATTCGCTATCCAGAGCGCGGCCGCCGCCTAACCGACACCGACGCCGAGCGCGTCGTTCGTCTCAGGAATCGCGGCAAGTCGAAGACTTTCAGAGTCCTGCTATGCGTTGGCGACGGACTTTCATCTGCTGCGGTCGAGAAGAATGCGGCGCCGCTGCTGCGCGCGTTGACGAAGATACTCGCATCGCGCTGTCTGCTCCTGAAGCCAATCTTCATTCGAAATGCCCGCGTCAGAATCGAGGATCATCTCGGCGAAATTCTGCGTCCCGACATTGTCTGCATGATCGTCGGCGAGCGTCCCGGCCTCGTCACCGCCGAGAGTTTGAGTGCCTACGTGATTTATCGCCCGACGCTCAAATCGATCGAGCCCGACCGCAGCGTCATCTCGAACATCCATCGCGGCGGAATTCCAATTGCCGAAGCCGCCCGCAAGATCGCGACGCTGATCGACGACGCGATCCGCTTCAAGGCCTCAGGCGCCAAACTCGCTCAATCGACATCGCGGACGCCATGAATCCCTATCGATCCACTTCTGAATACTGGGTGCAGGGGTCACCCCTGCCGCGGGCGCGGCGCGCGCAGGCCCGCATTGAATGCCATCCGACTGGCGGTTGCTCATCCGAAAAACTACGCTGGAACGTAATGTCCGATCGTGAATCAGTGCTGGCTGCCAACCGCGCCTTCTACGACGCCTTCGAAAGCCTCGACGCCGAAAAGATGGAAGCGGTCTGGCTCAAAGACCCGCGCATCATTTGCATCCATCCCGGATGGCGCAAGCTTTCCGGATGGGGTC
>JBOHWI010000077.1:0-2254 GCA_050736675.1 Binatus sp. (SeqCode) | reverse complement strand
GCCTTGTAGCAGGGATCGACGATAGCCGCGCAAGTCTGGACGCTCCACGTGATCGCAGCCATCACGGGCGCGCGGCCGTCGATTGAAATCTGATTTCCGGCCAGTGCAGAACTCCATACGGCATCGGCCTGGTTGCGGAGCAGGTTGCGAGCGGCGCGGATACTCGCGTCCGCATAACCCACGCGATACTGGAAAAGCGGCGACTCTGCCAGCGACGCGCTCGCGTATAAGCGGCGCTTGTTGGTGTTGGCGAGTGCGAGTACCTCGTTGATCGCACGTTGCGCGATTCCGATCGCGACCGTGCCTATATGCAGAGCCGCATAGAGGAGCGGCTCCGCCATCGACGGACCCGCGATCGACGACTGGCCGAGAAAAATATCGAACGTGTCATCGGCTGGTACGACGATATTTTCGACCGCGATGTCGTGGCTGCCGGTGCCGCGCAAGCCGTTCACCGACCAGGTGTCGATGATTTGCGCCTTCGACGGCGCGAACATCATCGCTCGCGCCTCGGGAGAGCCGGGTATCAGCCCGGCGCGAGGCCTGCTGTTCTCCATCACCACGCAGTTGCCGAACAGCCATTGGCTGTGCTGGCATCCGCTGGCAAAACCCCAGCGCCCGCTGACGCGATAGCCGCCGTCGATCACTTCGGCCTGGCCGCGAGGAGCGAAGCCGCCCGCGATTATCAGGTCGGGATCGTGCGCGTAGAGCTGGTCGAAGTGCTTGCGGGAGAGCAGCGCCAGCAGCATCGGCGTCTCGCATCCAATCATCACGACCCATCCGGCGGAACCGTCGGCGGCGGCGATAGTCTCGATAATTTCCATGCTGGTGGGGAAATCGACGTCGAGGCCGCCGTGACTTTTCGGCACGAACATCCGAAAGCATCCGGCCGTCGTAAGTTGCGCGAGCAGATCGAGCGGGAGCCGGCGGCCGGCGTCTATCTCGGCGCTGCGTGCGCTGATCGAGGGTGCAAGAGCGCGAATCGAGTCGAGCAACATTTTCGCTTCCGAGGTCATGAGTCTCCTAGAAATACAAAAACGGCCGAGTCTTACAACCCGGCCGTTCGGTTAGCGGAGACGTCTGCAAGCGGCTACGCGGTCTTCTCGGCCTTGTCGCTGCTTGTGTCGCTGTTGCGTTCAGCGCGCTCGCCGCGCGCCGGGCGCTCGGACTTGTCCGCGGTCTTGTCGCCGCGCGCGCGGGGCACGATGTTGCTGGTCGTCAGCACCTCGATGAACTTCCGCACCGCGGGCGAGAGTTCGCGGCCGCGTTTGTAAATGATCGCGAGCGGGCGGAGAAAGGTGCCTTCCTGAAACTCGAGCATCCGCAGAGTACCGCGTGCGATCTCGTTCTCGACCGTCATCCGCGGGACGATCGCGCATCCAAGTCCAATCTCGACCGCGCGCTTGATGGTCTCAATGTTGTCGAATTCGAGCACGTAGACCGGCTTGACGCCGTGCTCGCGCAGGATTCGATCGGAGGCTTTGCGAGTCGGGATGTCGCGTTCGTAGCCGACGAACTTCTGACCCTGCAACTGCCCGACGTTCACCTTCGAGTGCTTGGCGAGCGGGTTGTCGGGTGGAACGGCCAGTACCAGTTCGTCGTGGCGGAACGGCACCGACACGATTTGGCTGCGCTTGGCCGGATAGGCGACGACGCCAAGGTCCACCTTACCCTCGATGAGATCTTCGTAAATTTTGTTCGAGCGCAGATATTCGAGATGCACGTTGACGGCCGGGTAGTTGCGGAGGAATTCGGTCAGGTAGGGCGGCAATTCGTGCAGGCCGACGCTGTAAACGGTGCCGACCCGAATCGAGCCGGCGACCACCGAGCCGATCTCGCGCAGCCGATTTTCCAATTCGAGAAATCGGCGCACGATTTCCTTACCCGCGGCATACAGAATCTGTCCGGCCGGGGTGGGTTTGACTCCGGCTCGCCCGCGTTCTATCAATCGGCAGTCGTACTTCTCTTCGAGGCTTCGGACCTGCTGGCTGACGGCCGATTGAGTGACGAAGTTTTGCGAGGCGGCATAAGAAAAGCTTCCACTTTCGATTATGTCGCAGAAGACCTTTAGCGTTTCGATGTGCATATTGGTGGCTTGATGTATAAGGCTACGTGATACTCGAATCTGAGGCAACTAGTAGTCGTGATAAGAGACTTTACAGCCCCAAATCAGCCTGCGGAACGAATATGCGCGGGTCAAGAGGGGGCGATACCGGCGGCATGATTTCGGTCATCCAGAGAACCATAAGCACGG
>JBOHWI010000076.1:0-8481 GCA_050736675.1 Binatus sp. (SeqCode) | reverse complement strand
GCCGCAGGCCGGCCTTCAGCACGCCTTCGCCGAGGCTGGCCGTGACCATGGTGGTTTCTTCGTCAAGATCATACTTGAGGCCGCGCATCTCGCCGGTCTCGGGATCCTTATATAGCGTCAGCGGATGACCGCTGTGAAAATATCGGTTCGCGGTGATGTGCTGAATGTACGACGCCCATTGATGCGCGTCGCCCGGTTCCATCCCGGCCTCGCGCAGGTAGCTCTCGATGGGTGCGGTTCGGTCGAGCATCGTGCTGATCGTGATCGAGGGAGGCGCGGGTTCGACGGATTCAGGCTGCTGCTCGACGAGATCCGAAACGTCCCTGCCGGCGTCGAGACCCAAGCCAAGTGAGTCGAGCGGCGAGGAAAAAGTCTGTGGATTTGCCTGGAAAAAAAGAAACAGGGCGGCGGTGGTCGCGGTCAGGGCGACGAGCAAGCTCGTCAGCGCACGCGGATATCCCAAAGACCGTCTCCCCCGAGCCAGCATCACCTGCGAAACTAGGTGATTCGGTTAGCCAAGGCAACCCCCGCATGTCCGGAGTTTGCACTTCCGGTTACGGCAGCGACAAGAATTCACGCGTCAGCGGTTACGGTTGGCACAAATGAACTGTTGCGTCGGTGACACATAGCGGTGCGAATTCATCAAGGACAATTTCGAGCTGCTCGATACCCTACCTGCTCCGCGGCTTCGCGGCTCGAGAACAGGATTCGATTCTCAGGTGCCATCCGGTCGTAAGTCGCACAGCCGGGCCACGCGTAAATCCGGCTTCGTCGATTGCCGATGATTTGGCCTACGGCCTGCGATGCGACCGCTGAGGATGGAGCCAAATTCGCTCCGCGCGTGACGTCGCTCGAAGGAACCGGCAGCGCCCAGATCTCATTCAACAGGCTCGCCAGCCTGAAGCCCGCCTTCGCCAGCTGATGACCCGCGACTGCGTCGGCGCGGTCCAGGTAGGATGAGTTCAGCTCGACGGCGTGACCGAGAGGATTGAGACAGAGATTCGCCGTGGGTTGGCAGGGTTCGATCGGGATGTGCAACGCGGCGTAAATATCGGTACGCGCGATTTGATTCGATTCCCACGCGATATCGTCTGGGGCGATCCAGGAATCGGTCGCTTTCTCGGCGGCATAGGTGCGCTCCAACTTGTGGGCCGTCGTCTCAGGCCGTCCGGAATCGATGTCGTATTCCAGGCGGCGCACGACGGTGGTGTCCCAGACGGCGTGAAGATTCGTTTCTCGATAACGCGAATTAATCGGTACGCAATTGCCGCCACGGTCATCGTCATTCGCTGCGTGCAACGGCTGATGGATGTCGCCGACGAAGTGGATCAGGAACGCCAGATCGCCGGCCGCGCGCCAACGGTCGTAGTTCCCATCTTTCAGGCGTTTGGAGTATTCGTCGATTTTCGCAGTCACGCAGTTGCCGCCGGGACATCGTGCAGGAACTTCCGTTCGCCGGTCCTGGAGACAGATGTCGATGAAGTGCCAGGTCCCCGTCCGCTTGTCTTCGCGGAATTCGGTATCCGGACGGTTCGCGGCAGCCTCCATCGCAGTGGCGATTGCTCTTTTGTTCGCGGGCACGCCCAGGATTTCTGCAACGTGGCCGGCGGCGGCCGGGGTCAGGTTGTCCGCCGCAATGACTGCGACGATTTTGTGTCCGTCAGAGCCCCAAGCCCACGCCGACACGGGGCAGAGCAGAAAT
Source organism: Binatus sp. (SeqCode) (assembly GCA_050736675.1). GTDB lineage: Bacteria > Desulfobacterota > Binatia > Binatales > Binataceae > Binatus. The sequence goes on along the minus strand of JBOHWI010000076.1, from coordinate 6,779 downwards.
GCGAATGCCAAAGCAAAAGCCGCCTTTTGTCGGAGCGTGTCCAAGTAGTCATCGACTTAACCAGAAACGCCGCTCCGCCACCACCTAACACTGGTTTATACTGAGGCAGGGGTGGGAGATCGTTCTATGAAACGGAAGTATCGGTCGCCGGGGGATGCCAATGGCGATCGCCGCGCTTGATCTCGGCAGGCGCCGGATTGGGCTCGCCGTTACTGACGCCGACGCGAGGGGCGCGTATCCGCTGGGGATCGTCGAGCGCCGCGCGCTCAAGCACGACCTTGACTCGATCGCCGTCATGCTGCGCGACCGCCGCGTGAGCATCGTCGTCGTCGGGCTGCCGCTCAACATGGACGGCAGCGAAGGCCCTGCCGCCATCTCGGCGCGGAAGTTCGCCGCGCACCTGGCTGAGGCCCTCGGCGTGAGTGTCGAGATGTTCGACGAGCGGCTAACAAGCTTCGAGGCGCGCGATCGTCTGGCAGGTATGCCGGTAGGGAAGGGTGTGCGCAAGACCGGGCTCGACGCCCTCGCGGCGGTGGTAATCCTCGAAGGCTGGATGCAGGCGCATCCGGATAGAATCGAGCGTTGATGAAAAATTGCGGCGCGAATTATATCCTCGGATTGGATGAAGCTGGCTGCCACAATCCTCGTGATCGCGATCGTCGTGGGTGGAGCTTACGCCGCGTTCTCGTACTTTTGGCTTAGTCCCACTGAAAAATTTGCACCGCCGCGCGAAGTTACGATTGAAAAGGGCGAGTCGTTTCGGCAAATTGCGCGGGCGCTTGCGGATGCCGGGGTCGTGCGAAGCGGGATGGTGCTGCGCTTGTATGGCCGGACGAGCGAGACCGCCGGTCAAATCAAGCCGGGCGACTATGCTTTCAAGGGGGGAGAGCGGATTCCCGGCGTGATGCGTCATCTGGTGCGCGGCGATTTTGTCGTCGTGACGATCACGATTCCCGAAGGACTGACGGTGCATGAGATTGCGGAGCGCGTGGCGCAGACCGGCCTGGTCTGCGAGGACGAATTTGAGAATGCCGCGCGCGACGGCGCGATCGTACGCGCGCTCGGCCTGATGCCGTTCGGCGCGGAAGGCTACCTGTTCCCCGCAACGTACAAATTTTCGCCGCATGCTACGACCAACGACGTGCTGTCCGCTATGCTCGCGCGGTTCTACCAGGTTCTGACGCCGGCGGTGGAAGAGCGGATGTTCGCGGTCGGCCTGGACGCGCGCAGGCTGGTCACGATGGCGTCGATCGTCGAGAAGGAAGCGAAAGCGCCCGCCGAGCGACCTCTCATCGCGGGTGTCTTTTACAATCGGCTGCGGCTCGGCATGCCGCTGCAGTCCGACCCGACGGCGGAGTACGAACTCGACGGCACGAGGCAGTCGGCCGCGAGCGCGGTCCATACGGCGTCGGCATTTAATACCTACGACTTCGCCGGCCTGCCGCCGGGGCCGATCGCGAATCCCGGGCTCAAATCAATCGAGGCCGCGTTATATCCGACGCAGACGGATTTTCTCTATTTTGTCGCCCGCGAGGGCGGCACTCATGTCTTTTCGAAATCGTACGGCGAGCATCGGCGCGCGATCGCGTTGGAACGGAAAACCCAGACCGGCAAAATCAACCAGCAGCAACTTCGGTAAAACAAGGCGCGTATGGGTCTTGGCCTGTGCTGCCGTTTTTGCGCCAGTCCCTCAAGCATCTCAAGCGAACAACCTGCACGTTCACTGCGTCCCCGTCGCCACGGGTTGGACGGTCGCATCTGGGTCGAGTACGCTATAATTTCATCCTGTGGACAATCCGGTCGAGACCATCGGCGCTGCCAGCGCGCGAATCGCACGGCTAGCCGCAATCCGCGCGATGCTGGGCGCGGTTGCGCCGGCGCTCACCGCGATTGCGTTGGGATTGTTCCTCGAACCGATAGGCGACCTGACCTGGGCACGATTTGGATATTCGCTGGCGCCCGACCGCGCCACCGTGTTGAGCCTCGGATTGATCGGGGCGGGTTTGGTAGTGCTCGTAGCCGGACTGCTGATGGCGTTTCGCGCGTATCGGCGCGCCAACAATTTTGTGGCGGCGGCAGCCGAGCTCGACGATCTGCTGGAGTGCGACCAGGAGATCGTAACGTTCGCCACACTCGCCGATCCGTCAGCGGCGGAGAGCGCGCTGGCGCGCCGCACGCCGCTGTTCCCGATTCTGTGGCGGCGCGCGATCGCGCTGTTCGGCGGCCTCGACGTACGCCGCGAATTCAGGCTGGAAGCCGGCGGGCCGCTCAAGCGCTCCTCGATTTTTGCGGGCATGGTCGCGCTGGCGATGGTGCTGGCGACGTTGGGATTGGTGCGCGCGCCGACGCCCGAGAATAGAGAAGCCGCCAAGCTGCGCGCGATCGCGGCGGAGATTGCAAAAACCGCGACGGGTCCTGACGATACCGCACTCGCGGACTCGATTCGCCAGGCGGCAGACGCGCTGGAAAATTCCAAGCTGCCGCCCAAAGAAAAGAAGAAGCGCATCCAGGATGCGATGCGGCAGGCCGACAAGGCCGCCGAGAAGCGCAACAACAGCCAGTCCGGAAAGGATCAAGGCACCGGCAAGTCCAACGCGCAGAGCGGAAAGGGCAATGGCAAGAGCCAGGGCCAGGGTAGCTCGGCGGGCGCAGGCGGCGGCGAGGGCAAGAGCGGCACGGGCGCCGGCGAGAATGCGGGCGGCAGCAAGCCGGGTTCGGGCAAAGGCGGGAACGCCAATAATTCGGGCAAGAACGAGGGCGGAAAGGGGTCGGCGAAGAACGATCAGGACAAGGGCAACGCGTCGAACATCAAGCTGCAGAACGAACTTGCGAAGGCCCAAGCGCAAGTCGAAGCAGCCAACGCAAAAAATCCCAGCCCCGACAGCAAGCCCGGCGACGACAAAAATCAGGGCGGCGCCAACAAACCCGGCGACAAGGTCGATCAAAACAAAAGCGGCAGCCAGCCCGATCCCAATCACCCCGGCGAGACACCGAAGCCGGACGCCAACGGCGACCGCAATATTCCGTCTGCCGGCGGCAGTCCGAAAAACAATAAAGACATGGGATCGAACATGGGCGATACGCATCTTGGCGAGATGCCGACGTCGACGAATGCGCAGCGCTTCCTTAAACCCGGCGAGAAGGGCTCGACCGTCGACATCAAGGATGCGCGCTACGTGATGTTCCGACTCCCGGGCGCGCCCTCTTCCGGTAACGGCGGGAAAACGGTACTCGACACTGATCGGCCCAAGGCGACAACGGCTTACGTCAATGCACCACTTGCCCCGACCAGCGACGACGCGCCGCCCGACGAGCGGCAACTGGTGCCGCCGCGCTATCGCGACATGATTCGCTAGATTTCACGAAAGGAAGGACAACGGATGGGAGCGGCTCCTCAACAGGTTACACCCGACCAGCGGGTCGCGAATTTTCGCAAGATTTTCTCGCGCGCCGAGAGCGAAGTCGCGCGCGTAATCGTTGGCCATCGCGAGGTCGTACGAAAAATGCTGACCGCGCTGTTTTGCGGCGGCCATATTTTGATCGAAGGCGTCCCGGGACTGGGCAAGACGCTTATGGTCAAGGCGGGCAGCGAAACACTCGGGCTCAGCTTCAAACGAATCCAGTTCACGCCAGACCTGATGCCTTCGGACATCATCGGCACGCAGGTGCTGACCGAGTCCGACGGCCATCGCGAGTTCCAGTTCAAGCACGGCCCGATTTTTGCGCACATGGTGCTCGGCGACGAGATCAATCGCGCCACACCCAAGACGCAATCGGCCGTGCTCGAGGCGATGGAGGAGCACCAGGTGACAGTGTTCGGCACCACCTACGTTCTCGATCCACCCTACATCGTGCTGGCGACACAGAATCCGATCGAGCTCGAAGGGACCTACCCGCTGCCCGAGGCGCAGATGGATCGGTTCATCTTCAAAGTCGTGATGGGCTCGCCCAAGCCCGACGAATTGCGCGAAATCCTCGACCGCACCACCGGCACGGCGCAGAACAAAATTCAGCCGTTGTTCGAACCGGCGCGCGCGCCGCAGGCGATCGAGGATCTCAAGGCGCTGGTGCGCGAGGTGATGGTGGCCGAGCCGCTCGAGCGCTACATCATCAGCGTGATCGGCGGATGCACTCCCGGCGGTCCCGGCGCGATTCCCGAGGTCTCGCAATATTTGCGCTTCGGGCCGAGCCCGCGCGGCGCGCAGGCGATGATTCTGTGCGCCAAGGTCAACGCGTTGCTCGCGGGCCGCGTGAGCGTAAGCTACGACGATATCGACGACGCGATCGTCCCATGCCTGCGCCATCGCCTGCTGCTCAACTTCCAGGCCGAGGCCGAAAGTGTTTCCGCCGAATCGATTCTCGAGCAGGTGATAAAACGGCTCAAGAAGCCGCGCACATAGCCGATGTTCGGACTGCCCGATGAGTTCACGCCGGGATTTCTCGCCCGGCTCGAAAAGCTCAGGATCAGAACGCGGCAGCGCTATGCCGGGCTGGGCCGGGGCATGCACCTGTCGCCCAAGCGCGGTTCGTCGCTCGAGTTCAACGATTTTCGCCACTACTCGCCCGGCGACGACTTCCGCTACATCGACTGGGGCCTCTACGGCCGCAGCGACAAACTCTACATCAAGCTCTTCCAGGAAGAGGAAGATCTGCTGACGTACATCTTCGTCGATGCGAGCGCGTCGATGGGTTATCCCGCCGCCGACCGCAAGTTCGAAAACGCGATACTGACCGCACTCGCGCTCGCATACGTCGCGTTGGCGAGCGGCGATCGCGTGATGCTGCGCGTGCTCGGCGGCAAGGGCGCGAAAGTGGATCCGTCGTTCGTCAACGGACGGCATCGAATCGTCGAGCTGGCGCGCCGTCTGCAGGATCTCGGGCCGGGCGGACAATTCGATTTCGCGCACTCGCTGGCGACCGAGCTGCTCGCGATTCGGCGCGCCGGCAAAGTGTTTATCGTCTCCGATTTCCTGATGCTGCTGAACTCGGTCACGCGCGGGCTGGGGATGTTCACCGCGGCCTCGATGGATCTGACCGCGGTGCAGATTCTTGGCGGCCGCGAGCTTAACGGCCAAGGCCTCGACGGCGACGTCGAGGTGGTCGATTCCGAATCGGGCGAGCGGCTGCGCGTCTCGATAGGCGACCGCGAACGCGTGCAGTATCGCGACACGATGCTGCGTCTCACGCGCGAAATAAAATCATTCTGCCTGAAGCGCGGGCTGCATTACGCGCTCTACACCACCGACCAGGACTTCCAGCAGTTCTTCGTCCGCGCGACGCGCGATCTCGGCCTGGCGCACTGAAGAGTCATCCGATGGGACTCCTATATCCGGGCGCGCTCATATTTTTCACCCTGATTCCGGTGCTGGTGCTCGCATATCTGGCGAAGGAGCGGCCGTCGCGGGTGACGGTCTCGAGCGTGATGGCGTTCCGCGCGCTGCGCGGTTTTCGGCGCGAGCGTTTCGGCGGATGGCCGCGGTTGGATTGGATGTTCTTCGCCGAGGTTTTGATTCTGAGCCTGGTGGTGCTGGCGCTTGCGGGTCCGTTCGTCTGGAAACGGACCGCGCCGCTCGCAGTCGTGCTGGACAATTCGGCCGCGATGCAGGCGCTGACGCCTGCGGGGGAAACCCGTTTCGATATCGCGCGCGAAAAGCTGGAGGCGGCGTTGTCGGTCGAGGATGGCGGCGGAGAAATTTCGGTTTACGTCACCGCGCCGCAGCCGCGCCGCGTCGCGCCGCCGTTCACGACTATCACCGAGGCGCGCCTCGCGCTGTCGCGAATCAAGCCGACCGACGCGCCCAACGATCAAACTACGCTCGAGAACTTTCTCAGCAATCTCGCCTCTGAAGCGCGTGTCGCGAAGGTGATTTTTGCCGGCGCCAACGCGCTTGCCGCACCTGTGCCCTCGCGAATCCATCCGATCGCGGTGGGCGACGCGGTCGCCAACGCGGCCATCGGCTCGTTGTCGCTGCGGCGCGAAGTCCTTGGCGCAGAAGCCCTTCACGCCAGTGTGACCATCGCAAACTTCAGTCCTGACACCCGCACGCTCGAACTCGTCGTAACCGGAGACGGCAAAGAAGTCGCCCGCGCCAAGGAAGCTCTCGGCGCCCGCGAAACCGCCACGCTCGAGTTCCCGGCGCTTCCGCCCGCGCGAATTTACGAGGCAACGCTTGCGCCCGACGACGCGCTCGCGCTCGACAACGTCGCTTATGCGACGGCAGGTTCCGTCAAGAAGGTGTCGATTCTCTTCATCAGCCCGACGCCCGCCGATGCTGAGGGACTGAATTCGATTCCCGGCGTCGCCGTCACCGCCCGCACCCCCGACACCTACTCGCCCGACGACCTCGGCAGCTACGATCTCGCCATCTTTGAATACTCCACGCCCAAGGAGCTGCCCGGCGTGAACACGATGCTCGTGATGCCGCCACCGGGCGATCCCGTCTTCGGATTGACGGTCACGCCGACGGCGAAAGTGCAGATTGCGGGATGGCGCCCGACCGACACGCTCACCGATTCGGTAAATTTCCGCCTGCTCAGTCTGCGCGGCGGCGAGTATTTCGGAGCGCAGCCGTGGATGAGCCAGGTGGTCGGCGGCGACGGCGGAGCGTTGATGCTCAAGGGCGAGCGCGGGGCGCATCGTTTCGTCGCGACCGGCTTCAATCCGTTTCCATATCTGGGGCGGCATAACCTTCCCATGTCAGTGCTGACGCTCAACGCGATCAGCTATCTCGCCGGACTTGGCGGCGGCAGCGTCGGCTATCGAACGGGCCAGCCGTGGC
>JBOHWI010000075.1:0-6744 GCA_050736675.1 Binatus sp. (SeqCode) | reverse complement strand
CCGCCATCTCGCGCACGCATTCCTCGCTCACCGCGCCGTGCGCTTTCAGCGTCTCCTCCGACACTCCCAGCACGCCCGTCTTCACGTCGTAGGTGTAAGTGACCAGGTCCCCCTTGAAATACTGCGAGCAGCCGGGGACGTTGGTAATTCGATGCCCGATCAATCCGCCGGTGCATGATTCCGCAACCGCCAGCGTCAGCTTTCTCTCTACAAACAGCTTCCCGACGACTTCTTCCATCGACGTGTCGCCTTCGGCGAAAACGAACTGCGAGATTTTTTCGCGCACGCGCCGGGACAGCTCTTCGACTTTGCGTTCGACTTCGCCGGGCGCTCCCTCGACTCTTATTTTCAGCGAGATCTGCGGAAAGCTCGCGCGGAACGAGACCTTGGCTTCTTCCGGTTTGATCAGGCCTGCGACCGCTTCGTCGAGTGCCGATTCGCTCATCCCGAAAGTCTGGAACACCCGCACCGCGTAAACCTGGTCGGTGCCGCGATTCGCCGCGATCCACGGTATCAGCGTGTTCTCCATCATCGGCTTCATCTCGCGCGGCACGCCTGGCAACACGATCAGATGCGCGGTATGCCCGCCGCGCGTGACCGGCATCCTGAAGCCGGGCGCGGTACCGAGCGGATTCTGAATGACGGTCGCGCCCTCGGGGAAAAGCGCCTGCTTGAGATTGTTCTCGGGCATCGGCCGCCCAATCGACGCGAACAATTTTTTCATGTGCTCGACGGTCGCCTCGTCGCGCCACAATTTCACGCCGGCGACGCGCGCAATCGTCTCGGTCGTCAGGTCGTCGGCGGTCGGGCCGATGCCGCCGGTCGAAATCACGACGTCGCCCTTTTCGATCGCCGTGCGCCACGCCCACTCCAGGCGGTCGGGAACGTCGCCGACCGTGAGCACCGCAACGAGATCGATTCCAATTTCCGCGAGCTTGTCGGAAAGATAGTTGGCGTTGGTATCGACCACCTTGCCGGTGGTTATTTCGTCGCCGGTAGAGAGAATCACAGCGTTCTGAATCATCGGGAACTCCTTGCGGGCGTGCAGGTTCAGACCAGGCGCCAAACTACCTGCAACACAATATTCGCATAGATCGCCGCCGCCAAATCATCCAACATCACACCCGCGCCGTTGCGCATGCGGCGATCGATCAGGTTCGCCGGCCACGGTTTAATCACGTCGGCCACTCGGAACAGCAGAAATCCGAGCATCAGCCACGGAAACGTAAACGGATTACCGAACATCGTCGCGGCCATGCCGAGCACCTCGTCGATCACGATGCGCGAATCGTCGTGCTGATCGAAAATCTTCTCGGCGCGATCGGAAATCCAGCAGGCGATCGCAAACGCGAGCGCGAAGACGGTCAAGCACAGCGCGGGCGAATGCATCCACAGCGGGCCGAACGCGAGCCACACGACCACCAGCCCGACGACAGAGCCTGCCGTCCCCGGCGCCACCGGAGCGTAGCCGGAATAAGATCCGGTAGCGAAGAAGATGATCAGCGCGCGCATCCGGGAAGCGGTCAGCTTGTGGTCAGCGTTATAGGATCGTCTTCGGCGCCGACCTCGACCGACGCGACGCCTTCAATTGTCTGCGCCACCCCGATCACGAGATCGTCCCACGGCGGCACCAGTCCGCGGCCGCTCACGCGGACGCATCCCGCCGAACAATTTACCGACATCTGCGCGTCCTGAATTTTGGGATGCGCCACCAACGCCGCATGCACCTGCGCCGCAATCGCGGCGTCGCGCATGCACTTAATGCGCTCCGGGTTGCCGTCGTGGTCGATGTGAGTCGCGAGCGCCGCGAGCGTGTTGGCGTGCGCCGCGAGTGGGAGCCGCGCAGTGTTGATCACCAGGTCGTAAATCGCGACGGCGTCGATATCCTGCCCGAACAAACTCTGGATGCGCGCCTTAACTTCCGAGTCGAAGTCGCGCACGCGCTTTTCCGCCGCCCCCGCTGAGAGCTTCTCTTCCTTCGCCACCTGTTTGACGCGATCGGCCACAGGAGCCATCGTACGCACCCTGACGCCGCAGCCGCCCTCGGGCAGAAAGTGAGCGGAACCGCGGCCCGCGACGATGACCCGGTCCTGAGCGGCCTCCAGCAGAAAGACGGCGCGATAGTACGCGGCGAATCGGTTGCTTTCGGCCTTGCGCTCCCAGAAATGAGGAGCATGCACGTCGAACCACTTCATCTGCTCGGCGCTCACATTGAAGCGCTTGGCCGTCTCGGCGATAAGTTGCTCGCCGGTCTGGAACCGGTAACCGAGCTCACGCGCCGCGAGTTCGCCGAGTTCGATCCCCCTGCTGCCTATCTGCTGACTGATCGCGATAACTGCCATCGATTTTTGTCCCCGCAGTCATCTTAGATTTGTAATCGCTGAAAAAACAAACCAGAGCGCGATGGAATCCGCGGCGAGGTGAAGATAGGATTTCCGCGCTGGAAGGGACGATGGCAGAAAACGACCTGTCCCGGGAGCTGACGCTCGCAAAGAAGGGCGCGCGCGCGGCCGGCGAAATCCTGCGCGGTTACTGGCGGCGCGGCGGTTACAAGATCGGATCGAAGGGGCACGACAATCCGGTGACGGCGGCCGACCTCGAGGCCGATCGCGCAATCAAGAAGTTGCTCCGCGATTCGTTCCCCGCCTACGGCTGGCTCTCGGAGGAAACTGCGGACAACGACGACCGCCTGCAATGCCGGCGTGTGTGGATCGTCGATCCGCTCGACGGCACCAGGGAGTTCATCAACGGCATTCCCGAGTTCGCGGTCGCGATTGCGCTGATAGAAGACGGCGCGCCGATTCTCGGCGTCACCTACAATCCAATCAAGCGCGAGATGTACTGGTCTGCGCGCGGCCTCGGATGTCACCTGAATACGCGGCGCGTGCGGGTCACGCGCACTCGAACCCTCAAGCGCGCGACCGTGTTTGCCAGCCGCAGCGAAACGGCGCGCGGCGAATGGCAGGTGTTCCACGGGATGCTGAAAGTGAGCCCGACCGGCAGCGTCGCGTACAAGCTCGCGATGGTCGCGGCGGGCAAGGGCGACGCGACCTTCACCCGCTCGCCGAAAAGCGAGTGGGACATCGCGTCCGGCGCGGCGCTGGTCGCGGCGGCGGGCGGCACGATAACCGACGCCTGGGGCCACGCCCTGCGCTTCAATCAGCGCAACGTGAAGCTCGAGGGTTTGATCGCCGACAACAAGATCCTGCACGCGGCGTTGATGAAGGTCGTGCCGATGCAGCCTCTTAAGGATCACAGGCAGCGCCGCGGCGGTTCTGAATGACCAAACAGATTTACGACGCGGAAGCCGCGGCGATTTCGTAGCGCCTGCGGCCCGGTCCGGTCTCGGGCAGTAAGTACATCGTCACGATCGGCAGCGACTGGAAGACCAGGAAACTGAGCATCACCGCACGCAGCCCGATCCGCGCAGCGAGCGCCCCGCCCAGAAACGGCGAGATGAACGCGCCGAAGTAGCCGATCGCCCACACGAAGCCCATTGCGGCTCCGAGTCGCGTTGGATTCATGCCGGGCAATTCCATCAGCAGAGTCGTGATTGCGGCGAGCGATCCCGCCGCTCCGATTCCGACCAGCACCAGCGAGAGCCTGATCCACATCGGATCGGGAAGCGTGATCGCGCCGGCGCATCCGACCAGCGTTGCGAATGCGATCGGCCAGGTGAACGGCTTGCGCAGTCCCGAAATCCCCGTGCCGATACCGCCGCCCAGTGCCGCGAACAGGCCGGTGAACGGCAGCACCTGCGTCATCAAGGAGGCCTCCGCCAGCGACATGCCGCGGTAAGTGCGAAAGAACTCGGGCAGAAAGGCGGTGTAGATCTGGAAGACCCACATGCCGCCGAAGAGCCCGGCCGCGACCAGCAGCACGTTGCGCATCGCGGCGACTTCCATCAACGCTGACCCGCGCTCGGCGGGCGCTGCGACGGCGCTCGGCGCGGGCACGCCGGTCTCGACCCGATGCTCGCGGCCGAAAATCGTCCACAGCAACGCGACCCCCGCCGATCCGACGCCGTACCACAGCAGGGTCATCCGCCACGAGCCGACCGCCGCGAACAGCGCCGGCGTCGCGCGGAACACCGCGGTGAGTCCGACGTAGCCGAAGGCGAAGTTGACCATGTTGATGTACGGCCATTCGCCTTCGCCGAACCATTGCATCGTGAGCGTGCCCGGCGGTGCGATCACGAGCCCGTAGCCGACGCCTTCGAGCACTCGGCACGCGAGCAGTGCGGCGAAGTTCGGCGCGTAGCCGCTGGCGATCTGTCCGACTGCTAGCAGCCAGATTCCGATCGTCAACGCGCGCAGCGCACCGATTCGTTCGGCGACCACCGCGCCCAGCAGCGAGAAGATGCCGATGCAGAGCGCGATGATCGAGATGATCAGACCCGCACTACTGAGTGAGATGCCAAGCCCGTTCTTGATTTCCTGGAGTATCGGCGCCGGTGCGAGCCATGCGAGCGACTGCGCCATCAGCAACAGCAGCAGCAGGACTTCGATGATCCATCGGTATGGCGAGAGTCTGCTCGGCTTGCTCATCGACTAATCGCGCTCCGGTTCGTCTCACGGATATATCCCGACTCTCAACCGCTGCGCTACCCGAAACCTTCAGAGCCTCTGGTCGCCGCTGGCCCATCGCAGGTAGCAGAACATCCCGACGGCATAGACCGCCGCGATCAGGTAGAAGGCCGCGCTGAACGACTTCGTCGCCTGCACGATCAGGCCCGTCGCCGCGACGCCGATAATGCCGGGGAGGGTGGCGAAGGTGTTCGAGATTCCCATCAGGATTCCGGCGTAGGTCGGGGCGACGTCAAGATGATTGACGCCGAAGGCCGCGGAGCCGATGCCGTTGGCTGAGGCCGCGGCTGTGAGCAACACAACCGCCATCGTGGGAGAGTGCGCCGCGGGAACGGCCAGCAGCGATGTCGCGCCGAGTGTGAATGCCGCGCTCTGCATCGACTTTCGCACCGTGCCGACACCGAGGCCGCGCGCGATAAGAGCGTCGGCCAGCCAACCCGAAAAAGTTATCGTGAAAAACGTCGCGATCCACGGGATGATCGAATACACGCCGACACGCTCGAGCGGAACGCTGAACGTGTGGTGCAGGTAGGTCGGCATCCAGAGCAGCAGGATGTTGAATCCGAAGTTGCTGCAAAAATGCGCGACGACGATCGCCCAGACTGCTCTCTCGCGCGCGATTGCCGCCCACGGCACCCGCATCGCGCGCGGCTCGGCCGTGCGCAACGACGTGATCAATTCAAGCTCGGCGCCGCTGATGCGCAACGAGTTCTCGGGGCGGTCGGCGGCCAGGTACATCCAGACCGCAGCCCACACGGCGCCGAGCGCGCCCGAGATATAGAACAGCGCGGGCCATCCGAACACCTTGATAATCCACGGACTCGCGATCAGCGCCACGACTGTGCCCACATACATCCCGCTGTAGTTTACGGACAGCACCCGCGCCCGCTCGGACGGCAGCGTCCAGCGGGCAGTCAGGCTGTGAATCGATGGAAAGTTGACGCCCTCGCCGAGCCCGAGCAGGACGCGAGCCGCAAGCAGGGCGGAAAATGTCGCGGCCGCCGCGATAGGTGTGACGATGGTTGCCAGCGACCAGACCGCGACTCCGGCTGCCAGCACCCGATGCCCCCCGAATCGATCGGCCATCCATCCGCCCACCAGCTGCGTCCAGAGGTATCCCCAGAACACCGCCGACAGCACCAGCCCCTGCGTGGCAGAGTTGTAGCCGAATTGACGGGCAAGCGGAATTATTGCGACCGAGATACTGATGCGATCGATGTAGCAAAGCGCGGTGCCGAGAAAGAACAGCGCGACGACCGTATAGCGTTGCGGCCATCGCGGAATTCCGGAGGCTGCGTCGCGCGCAGCTGCAGGTTCGCCCATGATGCAGAGGAGCTTAGGCTGCGCATTGCGATCTTGACCAGAGCGGAGAGTGTTGCGCGCAACAAAACAAAAGACGCGGGAGGCGATGCTCCCGCGTCTTCAAGAGATCAGTTGCGCAAACGAATCGGCGCGGCGGATTTTTCCTATTTTCCGACGGCGTGGCGCACGGTGTTCAGGATGTAGATGAAATCGCGAGCCGAGCTGACGTCGCCGAGCAACGCCACGCGCGAAAGCATCTCCATCTCGCCGCCGGTAATGTTGTGAACCCGGCGCAGCTGCTCGTTCTTCCTGAAATCATCCCACGTGGAATCGGCCGGCGACTTGACCTCGGGACTCAGCAGCGCCTGCGCGCGAGGATTGGCGAGAAAAAACATTTCGCGCCGATCGAGTCCGAGCACTTCCGCCAGCCGCGTTACGATCTTGTCGGACGGATGACGTTTGGCCGATTCGAGATGGCCGACGTATGGGGTCGAGGTCTTGATGCGGCGGGCAACCTCTTCCTGGGTTAGGTCCATTTGCCGTCTGCGCTCGCGAATGACTTGTCCGAAGTTGCGCTCCTTGATGCGTGCCATTTAGTTCCTCACTCCCCTTTGTTTTTGCGCCGATTACATGCGATCGACCTGGCCGCATGTCCACCATAAGGTGTTATTCGACACTTACAGTTAGTACCATCAAAATGACTCAAAGGCAAACGTACAATCAGCGGATTTGTCGAGACGCGTTCAGCGGCCACGGTACGTTTGCTGACCTTCGTCCTACAAACTGTTGGACTTTCGCGCCTTTTGAAATATTCAACCAAAGTTCGCTTATTCTGAAAATTAGCGCAATTCATACG
>JBOHWI010000074.1:0-5308 GCA_050736675.1 Binatus sp. (SeqCode) | reverse complement strand
ACGCTGCGCTCGTCACGCTTGCAGCGCTCCGCGGCGCGCGTCTGGAATCTTGCGCCGCCGTCCAGAGTCGGGTGATACGGCGGCGCTTAAAAATGCTGCGCACAACCAGCAGAAGCGCCCTGGCCTTCCGGCAAGCGGGCGCATCCGAGTCACCTGCACGAGTGCAACGCTTGACATCAATTCGGTAATTAGCTAGGTAGCTAGTATATCAGTAATTTAGGAGTCTGGCCGAACGCGGACACTTTGTACCCATGGCGGCAACCCTCAAATTTCAGTCCGAGACATCTCCACCATTTCCTCGACTTCCAAGCGCGAACGAGATTGCAGCGATGACGCCAGAGCAAGCCGAAGCAACACTTACTGCGGCTACCTCGGTACTGCCCCTGCTCGTGGCCAGAGCGAGAGAGACTCGGCCGGCCAACGGTCCGGAATGGATCAGGATAAGCGACGCGGCATTGATCTCCGGTATGAGTCGTTTCTTCTTTTACGACCACTGGAAAGAACTCCCGTTCTGCCGCAAGATTGGACGTTCGGTGAAGCTCAACAGCAGAGGACTCAGACAGTGGCTGGAGACGAAAAGGGCTGCGTAAAAGTTGCTGATAACCTCTACCGCCGACCAGATACTCCGAATCTTTACATCGTTTGGCATCAGGGCGGACGCAAGCGGTGGAAATCCACGAAGACCAATCTGGTCAAGGAAGCAAAGCGTCTGCGCGACGAATTCCTCTCACGCGTCCGAGCATCAGGACTGACGCGCGATGAGCGCGTCACCTACGAGCAGATTCGGCAACTGTATGTCGATCATTGCACGGTCAGTGGCCGCGCCGCTTCGCTCGAGACGTTCCTCGACACCCGAGCGAAGCACCTCGATCAGTTCTTTAGAAGTATGAAAGTGATGGACATCGCCCAGACCGGCGCGATCGGACGTTACGTTGCACAACGCAAGCGTGAAGGTGCGTCCAACGCGAGCCTCAATCGCGAGACACAGATACTTGGTCAAATGTTTCGACTTGCGGCCGATGACGAACACCGGCTGATTAGTCGTGGGTTAGTGCCGCAGATCAGAAAACTAGAGGAGCCGCCACCCCGGCAAGGAATCGTCACTGAGAAACAGTTTGCCGAGATCGTTTCGAAGCTGCCCGCATGGGCGGTCGCCCCAATTAACGCAATCAACATCACGGGATGGCGCGTGCGCGCAGTTTTGAGCCGTCGAAGGTCAGATGTTGACCTCGAGAACGGGTTCCTCATTCTCGACCGCGAATCATCGAAGAACCGCACAGCGTACAAGTGGCCTCTCGTTGGCGAACTTGGCGATCTGGTATATGCGCAGGTCGATCAGATAGCCCGCGACGAGCGAAGTCTACGCCGAGTGATTTCTTACCTGTTTCATCGAGGTGGTCGGTCGATTCCCTACGCAACGCTCTACGACGCGTGGCGGGACGCAGCGAGCGCCGCCGGTCATCCCGGAAAGCTAATGCATGACTTCAGACGCACAGCGGCCACGCGCCTGGACTCGACCCCTGGTGTTTCGCGCTCCGTCGCCATGACGCTGCTCGGACACAAGACGGACATCATGTTCCGCCGCTATATCCAAACGCACGACGAACGTTTGGTCGACGCGGCTAATGCGCTCGCTGCGCACCGAGCCTCCGAATTGACCAACAGAAATCAGAAACACAACGGTACCAAATCGGTAGCAGGAAGGTCTGAAGCGGCACGGCGCTTCGCGGAGAAACTATAATAAAATCAACAGGTTGGAGGAGGAAGGGGCCCGGTGGCCCCACCGGTCTTCAAAACCGGCTTGGCGGCTAATATTGTTGCCGGAGGGTTCGACTCCCTCCCCCCTCCGCCACCAATTCCCGCGATTTCATTGAGGCTTTTGAACGACTGCCACGCGACTGCCAACCGGCGCGCGTAACGTAGTCGGCGACCTTGCCGACCGCGCCGCTCAGCTCGCTCTCCGCGCCGATCGCGTAGCGGCTGTAAATCTTGTCGCTCCAGCCGCCGAGTCTCCGCGCGACGCTGCGCGGAATCCCCGCGCGCTCGAAGTTGCGCGCTGCGCTGCGCCGCAGGTCGTGAAACATCAGACCGGGAAGTCCGGCTGCTCTGCACGCGGCCGACCACTCAGCACGCAAGATAGTTGGCAGGCCGCGATCGCGGTCCGGCCTGAACAGCGGCGCGCCCGCAGCGCGATATGTTCGCCCGCGAACTTGCAGCGGCTCGGCGAAGCAAAACACCCAAGGCGAGATAGCAGCGGCCGCGGCTAGGCGCTTCGCGACCACTCGACGGCGCTCGATGACCTCGACGACTTGCGGATAGTCGGCGAACGGCAGCACGCGGCCCGCGCCGCTCTTGGTCGAACCCAAATCGAGCTTGACCACGCCCGCGCGTTCATCGACGTGGCTCCACTTGAGCGCGAGCACTTCCATTTCGCGCCAGCCGGTCAAAAACGCGAAATCGGCAGCGTCGCGAAAATCGGGGCGCAAGTGTTTTCGCACTTCTGCCCATTCGTGCGCGTCGAAAAAACCCGACCGCACGTGCAAGTGCTCGATGCGCGGAAACTCCGGCAAGCCCGTGATCCAACCCTCGCGCTGTGCCATCTTCAGTGCCTGCCGCGCTACGTCCAGCTCAAATTTTATCGAGTCGGGCGTGCGCCCATCGTTCTTTCGGTCGGAAGCGTACTTCACCAGCACTGAGTGCGAAACGTCTTTCGCCCTCATCCCTGAGAGTCGCGCCAGCAGTGGCCTTGTCGCGCGCTCCACTCGTTCCACGGCCCGCAGGCCGCGCACGCGCGCATCGTTCAGAAGCAACTCGATTGCTTGGTCGATTTTTGCGGTGCCAGGCAGCGCGCCCGTACTCGCCTGATAGACCTTCCACGCCAACCAGCGCTGCGCTTCGCGCTTGTCAGTCGTGCCGCTGCTCTCGTCGATCCAGCGGTCGCCGACGCGATACCTAAGCTGCCATTTCGAGGAACCGGCGCGCTTGAAAACCGTGCCACCGGCGCGCTCTCTCCGCAGTTCGAGCAGCTCGGCTAGGTCGGCTTCTATACGCCTCGCGTCGTCGCCGGTAAAAAGTTGGAAGTTGTCGGCGCGCGAAAGCGCGTCAGTGAGCATCGATTCAGGCGTCGGCTTGCTCGGAGCGGCGGATTGATTCAGGCTAGGATCGCTCATGACACCTCCACCAATGCGCGCCGCGGGCCGCATGGTCAAGAGGGAGCGCCGCCCAGAGCGGCTCAAACCCGCGGAAATTTTTTCGACGCCCCGCGGTTTCTCTAAAGCGGCTATTAGTCCACAAGGCGACTTAACCCGCATGGAATCGCGGGGCGTTTTCTTTTCCCTACTCGGCGAGCGTAGAATCGAGCGTGATATGAGCGGTATCCCAGCGCAATTCCGGCGCTTCCTGCAACGCTTGAACCTTGGTCAAGTTGCGTTGCTCAGCTCTGAGATCGCCCCAGCAGATCTGCTACCGCTACCAGCGCTCGGCGATTTCGCGAGCGCCGCGGTGCCTAGCGTCGCGCTCTGCGCTCGATGCCGTCGCGCTTTGCGCCGCAACGGGCACAAGGTACGCGCTGGACGCGCACGGGCGCGGGTGGCTCTGCGTGATGAACGCGGTCGCTTCGTTGCGGGAGCAAGAACCTGAAATGAGCAGGAATCTGATAGTCGCGCCACGAAGAAGACGAAGGGGAAACAGGCCGGTGCCTCTCTGGTACATCCGGCTCGTCCGACGCCAGCTGCGTTTCGCGCGAACGGTGGATCGCTGGATGAAGCGGCTCGGCATACCGATGCCCCCTCCGCCAAAGACGAGGCGCGAACTCACAGTGCGCTTAGTGATTCTCTGGGCTACGCTCGGTCTCGCATTCTTAGCCATCTATCGCGCATCAACCTAGGCTTTTTTTTCGCGTGCACTTGTTTCGATATCTGACAAGTGAAACGCAGCATCGAGGACACCGGCGCGCGAAGCCTCTCAGTCTATGGGGGTGAACTTTTCAGCCTCACTGAGTCCGCTTCTTATATGCTATTCAATATGTATGGACTGCACGCATCACACTGCCTGCCTGAGCCGTGACGTTGGCAGGGCTGACCGCCGGGTTTCGAAAATTAATTTTGACGGAACGAACCCACCGACGGTAGTGCGCCCGGTGCCGGACCACAACATATGGTAGAAGGTTGCTTTTTCATCGATGCGCGACGAGCCAGTCTCCGTGATGTTTTCATCCCGGAAACCATCGTTGCGATCAGCGTTTGCGTCATCTGGGGACATAGTCCATTCTCTTGTTGAACTATGTAGTTCAATAGATGAACTTAGGAGTAGCGCCATGAGTGACGACTGGCAAAAGACCATTTGCATCCTCTGCAGCGTTAACTGCGGCGTCGACGTCAAGCTCGACGGACGTCATATCACGCGCGTGCATGGCAACAAGGAGCATGTCGCGTCGCACGGCTACGCCTGCGAGAAGGCGCAGCGGCTCGACTACTATCAAAATGGCCGGGACCGGCTGACCTCGCCTCTTCGGCGCCGCCCCGACGGAACCTTCGAGGAAATCGACTGGGACACCGCTATCCGCGAGGTCGCCGCAGGCTTCCTTCGCGTCCGCGATCAATTCGGCGGCGCCAGCATTTTCTATTACGGCGGCGGCGGGCAGGGGAATCATCTATGCGGTAGCTACGGCGCATCGACGCGGCGCGCGCTCGGCTCGGTGTTCAGCTCCAACGCCCTGGCCCAGGAAAAGACCGGCGAGTTTTGGGTGGACCACAGGCTCTTTGGGACGGGCCTCGGCGGAAGCTATCAGCAGGCGGAGGTCGCAGTATTCGTCGGCAAGAATCCGTGGCAGTCGCATGGCTTTCAGCGCGCGCGCCCGATCCTTCGCGACATTGCCGCCGACCCCAACCGCGCCCTGATCGTGATCGATCCGCGCCGCACCGAAACCGCGGAGATGGCGGACTACCATTTGCGCGTGCGTCCCGGCGCCGACGCTTTCTGCCTCGCGGCGATTCTCGGCGTTCTCGCGCAAGAGGATCTGATCGATCCGGACTTCATCCGCGATCGCACTCAGAACAGCGATGAACTCTTCGCCGCGCTGAACGACGTTCCAGTCGCGGATTACTGTGCGCGCGCGGGTCTCGACGAAGCTTTGATTCGCGAGGTGGCGCGCCGAATCGCCCGCGCCGCGAGCGTTTCCGTTTACGAAGATCTCGGCATCGAGCAGTCGCTCCACAGCACGCTCAACTCCTACCTCGAGAAGCTTCTGTTCGCCGTGACCGGCAATGTCGGCAAGGCCGGCGCGATGAATGCGGGCACGAGTCTGACC
>JBOHWI010000073.1:0-2463 GCA_050736675.1 Binatus sp. (SeqCode) | reverse complement strand
GTGCACGACGACCCATTCGCCCGGCTTTACTTGCGCGCGATCGACGACGCCGTGAAACGACGTCATAAAGCGGCAGCCCATCGAGGCCGCCTCGACGAAGTCGATGCTCTCGGGGAGACTAACCAAGTTCATGTCGGCGAACGGCACAGGCACGAGGTGGCCGAACCCGCCAGTGTACGAGAAACCGGGCAGCAGCGGAGTGACGCAAATGTTGGATTGTCCGTTGCGACAGTACTCGCAAGTGCCGTCGCCCTGGCTGAACGGCACCACGACGCGCGCGCCCTTCTTGAAGTTGCGCACATCCTTGCCGACTTCCTCGACGATGCCGGTGAACTCATGGCCCAAGACTGCGCCCGGCTGCGCCGACAGTCCCATCCAGGTCCAGTCGCCGGACCATGCGTGCCAGTCGGAGCGGCAAATGCCGTTGGCCTCGACGCGGACGATGGCGCTGGTCGGCGTGCACTTGGGATCGGAAACGGTTTTGACGACGAGCGGCTTTTTGGTCGCTTCGAATACTGCTGCTTTCAGTGTTGCTTGTCTCCTCGTTAATGAAGTCGTTTTCGATATAGCGCCTTTGCGAGCGTATCGGCAATTGCAGCGGTGGCTTGGCAGGCGCCATCTTCGTCATTCTCGCGCGGCAGCCACGCGCGGGAATGAACAGATACGGACGCCCACTCAGAGGAGTCGCGCGACGGTCTTCTCGAACTCCGCCGGAGTGTGCGCGTCGATGTCGATTGGATGCAAATCGACGCCTGCTTCGTCCTGCGCCTTCAGCCGCTCGACGGCACCTTCGATGCCGCCGATATAACCCAACTCGGCGAGCAGCTTGGGCGACAGTGCCGCGGTGCCCGCCTTCGAGCCGCCCGCATCCCACGCCTGCTTGACCTTCTGCACTTCGTCGCCTAAGCCGAAGCGCGTGAGTTGCTCCGAGTAGAAGGTGCCCATGCGCGCGGCGTAGAACGCGACGTTAGCCGCGTGTCCCGCGACTGCGCGGTCGACGTTGGCGGTGACCGTCACATGTCCGGGCGCCTTGACGGCGACGTCGCGCGGATTGCGGCCGGCGGCGCTCGCGATCTCGCGGAAATCGGCGATCGCTTTTTTGAGCGAGCTGAGCGGAATCATCACCGGCAGCCATCCGTCGGTTTTCTTGGCGGTGAACTCGACACTCTTCTTGTTGAGCGACGCGATCCAGATCGGGATGTGCTTGCGCGGCGTTTCGAAGCGCATCGTGAAGCCGCGCGCGAGCTTGAACAGCTTGCCGTCGTAGTTGAGCGGCGTCTGCGCGAAAATCATGTTGATGATATCGACGTACTCTTTGAGCCGTGTCAGCGGCGGATTGAACTGGATGCCGTGGAAATGTTCGATCACTTGCGGGCCGCTGGTGCCCAGCCCGATGATCATGCGGCCGTTGCTCAGCTCGTCGAGCGTGCCGAAATGCTGCGCGAGCGCGGCAGGCGTGCGCGAATAGATATTCACGATCGAAGTCGCGAGCTGAATTTTGCTGGTGTGCTCGGCGAGGAGCGTCAGCAGCGTGAAGGCGTCGCGACCCCAGGCCTCGGCGACCCAGATCGAATGGAGGCCCGCGGCGTCGGCGATTTTCGCTTTTTCGATCGTGCCCTTGAAATCGGGCTTGCCCTGCCAATTGACTCCGACTGATAGTTTGCGTGCCATTGAAATTTTCTCCTATGCGAGATCGCGAATCCTTTCGTACCATCGACTGACATCTTTGAAATCTCTCACTATCGAAAAATTCGTCGGATTGAGCGCGAGAAAAAACAGCGGATGGTACAGCGATGCATCCGCCATCGTGAAGCTCTTGCCGAGAAAGAAATCCTTGCCTGCGAGCTGATCGTCAATCATCCGCAGATAGCCGCCCAACTGCTCCTTCATGGCCGCGTAACGCTCGCGCATCTGTGCCGTCGTCATCCCAATCAGCCTCTCGCGATTAGCCTTGAGGTGCGCGTCGCCGGCGGCGTCGAGCAAATCGGGAATCGTCAGAAACAACACCGGCATGAAGAACATGTTGTCGGCCCAATTGTCGACAAGCTCGATAAGCAAGCGCGACTCGTCGGGAATTACGCGATTAGCCGGCGCTTTGCGATCGAGCCACTTGATGATGTCGGCCGAGTTGTAAACGACTTCGCCGTCCCACTCGAGCACGGGGACTCGAGTCCACGCGCCCCTGGTCACGGCGAGCAGGTTGGTTTTGTCCTCGTAATGGCAATCGATCGGATGCCACTTGAGATGCTTGTAGGTGAGCACGCGGCGGACCTTCTCGCTGAACGGCGAGATTGGATACTGGTAGAGATTAATTTCACCCATGACGTCAGATCCTCGTCACCGTGCGTGAGAACGTCACGTCGTCGCGAATCAGCTTCCGAATATGGCATCCGCGCTCGGCAACTTCGACCAGGCGCTGAATCTGCTCGTCGTTGGCGCCGGATTCAACTTGAAGTTCTACTT
>JBOHWI010000072.1:0-3737 GCA_050736675.1 Binatus sp. (SeqCode) | reverse complement strand
CCCGATCTTATCTTCAAAACCGCTCACTACCTGCGCTGACGCGCTCTTCCGCGCAACCCCGGCGATCGCTATCCTGATGCGTTCCGGTGGCGGCGTAGCTCAGTTGGTCAGAGCATGCGGCTCATATCCGCAGTGTCGTAGGTTCGACTCCTACCGTCGCCACCACACAACCACCATGACCGCGAAGTTGCAAAAGTGAATCGAGCTGGACAGCTTCCGCTCACGATCTTCATCGCCTTCGCCGTGACGACGCTCTCCTTCGCGGCGTCGGCCGGCGCTCAGTGGAACGGCTTCGCGCACGACTCGCAGCATAGCGCGGACTCCACAGTCGGAGCGGATGCGTTGAACCGGGTTATCTGGTCCACGCCTGTCGATCTGGATCCGCAGACCAACGGCATTCTCGCGACTCACTACGGCTCTCCGATGATCACGGCCGCGAACACCGTGATTGTGCCGGTGAAGACCGGCGCCACTGGAGGCTTCCGCGTTGACGCGCGTAATGCCGCCGACGGCAGTCTGCTTTGGACGCTGCCTACCGACTACGTTGCGCCTGCTTTAGGCGAGATTCCGGTGTTCGGCCCGGTGCTGACTTCGCCGCCGCGACTCTATTTTCCCGGCATCGGCGGCACCGTGTATTTTCGCGACAATCCCGATGCGGCTTGTTCAGGCGGCGGCGCCTGTCAGAACCAACTCGCTTTCTTCGGGATGAAAAATTACAAAAAGCATCGAAAGAAATATAACTCGAGAGTCCTGATCAACAGCCCGCTCAGCACGGACTCCGCGGGCGATATTTATTTTGGTTTCGTCGTGACCAGGCCGAATGGCGCAATCCGCGACGCTCGGCACAAGAAGCTGCAGAGCGGCATCGCCCGCATCGACGCCGGCGGCAATGGAACCTGGATTGCCGTAAGCATCGCCGCCGCCGACACGACCATGACGGGTGTCGCGCCGAATTGCGCGCCGGCCTTTAGCCCGGATCTGAAGACTCTCTACGTCGCCGTCAGCGACGGCCGCGGGGGATACCTCGTCGCGCTCGACAGCACTACGCTCGCCCCGATCGCTCGAGTGCGCCTGAAGGATCCCGTTTCCGGCGCCGACGCGACTCTGCCCAGCGGCGGCTCTGCGTCGCCAACCGTCGGCCCCGACGGCGACGTTTATTTCGGCGTGCTCGAGAATCCATGCTGCGCTGAAAATCATCACCGCGGATTCCTGCTGCATTTCAGCGCGGCGCTTGCGCAATCGAAAGCTCCCGGCGCCTTCGGCTGGGACACCACTCCTTCGATCGTTCCGAGTTCGGCGATCCCGTCCTACAGCGGCCCGTCAAGCTATCTGCTGGCGACCAAGTACAACAATTACGTCGACGCCGGCGGCGGTGGGCTCAACAAGGTTGCGGTGCTGGATCCCGACGCCACGGAAACGGATCCGGTGACGGGGCTCGCGGTGATGAATGAAATCGAGACGATTCTAGGACCGACGCCTGCCGATGCCGGCGGCGTCAAGGAGTGGTGCATCAACTCGGCCGCGGTCGATCTGGTCGCCGGCTCGATCATGGCCAACAGCGAGGACGGCAAGCTGTATCGCTGGGATCTTGCGACCAACACGTTATCGCAGTCGGTGATGTTGACGACCGGCTATGACGAGGCGTACACGCCAACCGTGATCGGCGTCGACGGCGCCGCCTATGCAATTCAGAACGGGATTCTTTTCGCTGTCGGAAATTGACGACGGCTGCGACGCGCTACTTTCCGCCACCGGCCAAGGGCGATGTCGCCCGCGCTGGAATCCGCGCGAACTGTTGCGCGATGACTCTCGTCTGACGTGCGCGCGTACGCGGCCGGCGAGTCGAAAATCAGATCGCACGCACGAATCCAAAGGTACAGCGTGATCAGCACCATCATCGGGCCTTGCGAGGCGACCGTACGCACGTTCATCCATTCCGATCGAATCGGCAGATACGCGATCACGAACGCGAGATGGCTCATCACCACCTGCACCATGTAACAAAGTGCGAGCAACAGGCCCCATCGGCGACGCGCAAAAATTCCGATTGCCATCGCCGCGAAAATCCCTGCTTCGACGATCAGCACCAGGCGAGCGTCCTCGCCATTGAATCGCACGCCGGCGAAAATGGTCTCGACCGGATCGGTGACCATGAACTCGCCGGCGTGGACGAATGCGTTGACCGCCAGGCATAGCGCCCAGAGTCCGGCCAAGACGGCGAAGACGCGCAGGTCCAGCGGCCACGTAGCCTGTGGCCGATGAGATTGACGATCGGCTTGCATCGGTGGTTTGAAGCCTATCAGAGCGACACTAGAACTAACAAGAGTAGCTAAATTATCACGCAGCGACCAAGTTCGCAGCGCACCCGATATCCGCCCTTGCTCGTTTCGGTACGCCTCCACCATAATCGCCGCGATGAACGGCGTCCATGACTTGGGTGGGATGGATGGTTTCGGGCCGGTGGTCCACGAACGCAATGAACCCGTCTTTCACGCCGCTTGGGAAGGGCGAATATATGCGCTTGCAAACCTTGTGGTGCGCGCGGCGCAAGTGAACATCGACGAGTTCCGTCACGCGATCGAGCGGATTCCGCCCGCGCGCTATCTCGCGTCAACCTACTATGAACGATGGCTCGCGGCGGCCGAGACTTTGCTGGTCGAGCGCGGCGTCGTGACGCGCGAGGAGTTGCTCGCGATTCAAGATGCGTCGATCGACCCGGCTCTAGTCGCGAATGCCGTGCCGTCTCGCGGTCCATCTCCCTTCAAGGAGAAGTCGGTGCAAAAGCCGCCGCGCGCGCGCTTCGTCAAAGGCGCTCGCGTGCGCGCCCGCAACCTCAATCCTTCCGGGCACACGCGCCTGCCGCGCTATGTGCGCGGCAAAGCCGGCGTTGTCGCGCGCGACTGGGGCGTGTTCGTCTTCCCCGACACCAACGCGCATCACGCAGGCGCCAAGTCGCAACACTGTTATTCTGTCGCGTTCGACGCATGCGAGCTTTGGGGCAAATCAACGAAAGCGAACAGCCGCGAGCGGGTGTACATCGATTTGTGGGAAGACTATATGGAACCGATCGCTTCGAAATCGCGGCGGCAAACTCCCAGACGCAAGAAAGCCCGCCATACGGGTGGACACTGAAAAAATGAGCGGCGATCATCATAACATCGACGACAGTGGGCCCGCCGCGCGCGTGAAGGCTCTGGAAGCCCTGCTCACCGAGAAGGGGCTGATCGATCCGGCGGCCATCGACGCGATCGTCGATAGCTACGAGACCCGCGTCGGTCCCCGCAACGGCGCGCGCGTCGTCGCGAAAACATGGACGGATCCCGCGTATCGCAAACGCCTGCTCGCCGACGCGGCCGGCGCCGTCGCGGAACTCGGATTCGCGGGGCCCGAGGGCGGCCATCTGGTCGCCGTCGAGAACACTGATCGCGTTCACAATCTCGTCGTATGCACGCTCTGCTCATGCTACCCGTGGCCCGTGCTGGGCCTGCCGCCGGTGTGGTACAAGAGTTTCGCGTATCGCTCGCGGGCCGTCAGCGATCCGCGCGGCGTGCTCGCGGATTTCGGGCTCAAGCTGCCGCCCGAGGTCGAAGTACGGGTATGGGATTCGAGCGCCGAAATTCGCTACCTCGTCATCCCGCAGCGGCCGAAGGGCACCGACAAGATGAGCGAGGACGATCTCGCCGCAATCGTGACGCGGGACTCGATGGTTGGAGTGGCGAAGGTCGAGGCGCCGCGCG
>JBOHWI010000071.1:0-6185 GCA_050736675.1 Binatus sp. (SeqCode) | reverse complement strand
GAGCAGGCGCGATCGGCTCATTTCCGTCAAGTTGATCGTGATCATCCACAAAACTGATTGGCGCCGGTTCGCCGCCGGGAAGTTGGTCGCTCGACACAATGCGCAAGCCATGCGGTCCCGCCGCCGGCTCGATTCCTTCGATCATCGGAAGGCGGCGCTGCGGTTTCATCCCAAGCATCGCCGTGACGCTGGGCGAATTCAGGTCCGCATCGACGATCGCCACTTTGCGGCCCTTCATCGCCAACGCCGCCGCAATATTGACCGCGAGCATGCTTTTGCCGACTCCACCCCGGGCGCTGGCGATAGCTATAGTCGCACCGACATCGGAAAGATTGATGCGAATCCGCTCCCGCGCGGCGGCAAAATCCGCGGATTCAGCGCTTTCGATATCGGAAAATATTCTCATTAACGGCCGCTGAAATCCTTGACGCGGCGATCGCGACAGCCTCAATGGACCGCCGCTCCTGCGCAAGCAGTCTGCCTAGGATGACTGTTTTGGGCGGCACGGTAAACATGGCCGCCCGGGGGCTCTGGCCCGGCTCAGGCGCTTTCGTCGTCGGCGTCAGTTGAGCCCATTTTTCGGTAGGTGCGCTCGTTATCAAAGGCGCGCTGCGACTTCGCTTCGCGCTCCTGATCCTGCTGACAATCGCGGCACAGGCGCGAAAACGGCATCGCTTCGAGCCGCTCCTCGGCGATTTCCAGCCCGCACGAGTCGCAGACGCCGTAAGCGCCGGCGTCGAGGCGCTCGAGCGCGTCGTCGATTTGCGTGAGCTTGACGCGTTCGCGGTCCGACAGGATGAAGTTGATCTCGCGGTCGCGCTCTTCGGATGCGAGGTCGTACGCATCCATGCCCTCGTCCTTGTTGCCTTCGCGTTCGGCGCGCAGTTCCGAGTCGATCTCGCCGAGCAGCTTGTTTTTCGTTGCCAGCAGTTGTTCGCGCGCCTTGGCAAGGAACTTCTTTCGGTCCGCGGTAACTGGTTGCTTCGCCATCGAATTCACGACTCCCGGTAAATTAAGCGGCCGCGCCTGCGACCGTTGCATGCAGATCGTAGCTGAGCGCCTTGTCGATTCGCGCGCGGACGAACTCGCCCGCCTCCGCGTCGCCCGCAAGAAACACCGAGCCGTCGATCTCTGGCGCCTGGCCCGACGTTCGTCCGCGCAGCCGCGTCGAGCGTCCCGGCATCGGCCCCTCGACCAGCACCTCGACCTCGCGTCCTACCAGATCCCGATTTTTGGCGAGCGAAATTTCCGATTGCGTCGCCATCAACTTGGCCCGCCGCGCGCGCTTGAGGCGCTCGGGCACCTGGTCCGGCAAGTTGAACGCGGCGGTGTTCTCTTCGCGCGAGTAGGTGAACACGCCCACGCGATCGAACTGCTCATCGCGCACAAAATCCACCAGCCGCTCGAACGCGGTATCGGTCTCGCCGGGAAAACCGACGATGAACGACGTGCGCAGCACCACGCCGGGAATTCGCGCGCGCACGCGATCGAGCAGCTTGACCAGCGCAGAGCCGGAGCGCTCGCGGCGCATCGCCCGCAGCATCGCATCGTCGGCATGCTGCAGCGGCATGTCGATATACTTGACGACCTTGGGCAGCTCCGCGATCGCATCGAGCAGCTCGGCGGACACGAAATTCGGATAGCAGTAGAGCAGCCGAATCCAGCGGAGCTCGTCGATGGTCGAGAGTTCGCGCAGCAACGCAGCGAGCGACGATGGCGTATCGAGGTCGCGGCCGTAGGCGCTCAAATCCTGCGCGATCAAGTTGATCTCGCGGACGCCGCCGGCCGCCAGGTTGCGCGCTTCGGCAACGAGGTCGGCAAGCGGGCGGCTCTCATGCAGGCCGCGAATCTTCGGGATAATGCAGAAGGCGCACTTGTGATTGCAGCCTTCTGAAATCTTCAAGTAAGACGTGAAGAAATCTCCGGTCTTGATTCGCGCAACCGCCGCGGTCGGCAGCAGATGCGCCGCGCCGGCGTATGGAATCGGGCGCGATTCGGGCGCTTCGGTGCGGCGCAGCAGCTCGGGCAAATCGAGGAAGTTGCCGGTGCCGACGAAAACGTCCACTTCGGGCATCGTCGCGGCAAGCTCGGTCGCGTAGCGCTGCGACAAGCATCCTGCGACCACCAGCCGCTTGCCGAAGCCGCGCTTCTTGACCTCCGCCGCTTCGAGGATGGCGTCGATCGATTCCTTCTTGGCCGCCTCGATGAATGCGCAGGTGTTCACCAACAATACTTGGGCCTCTTCGGGATCGAGCGTGATCTCGAACCCCGCCGAGGTCAGCGCGCCAAGCATCAGCTCGCTGTCGGCGAGATTCTTGGGGCATCCAAGCGTGAGTAGGTGAACCTTTTCCATTTACCGAACCGGGAGAACTTACGGGGCTACTAAAATTACCGGTCGCAGGCAGCCGAGGCAATCGCGATCGGCAGCATCATCGCGACGATCGCATTTCAGTGTATCAGAAAGTCAGGGCGAAGCCGGTGCGGTCACCACGTCCGCACCCGCCGGCGTGTTGAACGCGAAAATCGAATCGGGCAGTTCCACATTGTCACGAACGTCGCTGAAATCGATCTTCGTCACGTCGCCGAGCTGATCGGTAAGCGTGAGCGTTATCAGGTCGTAACTCTTCGGA
This sequence comes from Binatus sp. (SeqCode), assembly GCA_050736675.1. Taxonomy (GTDB): domain Bacteria; phylum Desulfobacterota; class Binatia; order Binatales; family Binataceae; genus Binatus. Next base: position 3,555 of record JBOHWI010000071.1, on the reverse strand, counting down.
TCGAGCCCAACTTCAATTTTGTAGCCGCCGGCCTTCGCGTCGAGCTTCAGATCTATCAGCCCCGTCGGCGTCGGCGGACTGGCGAAGGCGGCCTTGAAGTCGCGATTGATATTCCCGATTCCGAGCAGGAACGAAGTCGCGCTGCTCGATTTGAGCGCCTGCTTGAGCGGAGTTTCGACGACCTGGTTGAGATCGGGATCGTAGCTGTAAAGCGTCTCGCCGTCGCTGACGATCGTTTGCTTGTCCGGCGTCTCGAACTGCCAGCGCATGCGCCCGGACTTGCGAAATGAAACGGTGCCCTGGCGTTGACGTTTCGGCGCGCCGACTGCCGCGACCTCCTCGTTGAATTTCGCGGTGAATGAATTGGTGTCGTGGTAATGCCGTTGCAGCCGATCCAGCACCTGCTTCAATTCCTTGCCGGTGGGCGGCCCGGCAGGCGCCATCATTTCGGAGCGCACCGGCGCAGCCATCGCCAGGCACATCAGCATCATTGAAACAATCCGCATTTGTTCAGGAGACTTGCGGCGCGTCATCGCGCGCTGCGCAAGCGGACTTCGCGCGGCTTGGCGCCGTCGGCGGGCATCACGATTCCTTCGCGTTCCATCTGCTCGACCATCCGCGCCGCGCGATTGTAGCCGATTCGAAGGCGCCGCTGGATCATCGAGATCGAGGCCTGGTTGGTTTCCATCACGATCCGCACCGCTTCGTCATACATTTCGTCCTGCACGTCGGCGCCGAATCCGGCACCGTCTTCGTCGCCGGGAGCTTTCGTTTCGAGGATTTCCATGCGGTACTCTGGCGCACCCTGCGCGCGCAGGAAATCGGTGAGCTTGCGAATCTCATGCTCGCCGACGAACGGCCCGTGCAGACGGCGAAGTTTCGCACTACCGGGCGGCATGAATAGCATATCGCCGGCGCCGAGCAACCGTTCGGCGCCGATCGAATCGAGAATCGTGCGCGAATCGACGCGCGACGTGACCTGCAGCGAGATTCGGGCCGGCAGGTTCGCCTTGATAAGCCCGGTGATCACGTCGACCGAAGGACGCTGCGTCGCCAGGATAAGATGGATTCCCGCGGCGCGCGCCTTCTGTGCCAGCCGCGTGATATCGCGCTCGACGGTCTTGCCTTCGCTCAGGAGCAAATCAGCCAGCTCGTCGATGACGATCACGATCTTGGGCATCTTGCGATGCTCGATCGCGCCGACCGCCGGCTGGTTGAGGTCGTCCGACGCCGGCGCGCTCTGCCCCGCCATCTTGAGCTGCGCGATCGACGCGCCTGACGCCAGCGCGTGGTTGTAGCCGTCGATATTGCGCACGCCGAGCTCGCGCATCTTCAGGTACCTGCTCTCCATCTCCTGCGTCGCCCACAACAGGGCGGAGGCGGCTTTCTGCGGATCGACGACGACGGGAACCAGCAGATGCGGTATATTTTCGTACACCGACAGCTCCAACATCTTGGGATCGACCAGAATCAGGCGCACGTCGTCGGCGGTCGCGTTGAACAGGATCGACGCAATCATGGTGTGGAGCGAAACGGACTTGCCGGTTCCGGTCGCGCCGGCAATCAGCAGATGCGGCATCCTGGCGAGGTCGGTAGCCACCGGACGGCCGGCGATATCCTTGCCGAGCGCAATCGTGAGCTGGCTCTGCGCGGCGAGAAATTCCTCGGCTTCGAGAATCTCGCGCAGATAAACGCGTTCGCGTTTGCGATTGGGCACCTCGATTCCGACCACGGCCTCGCCCGGCACGGGCGCCTGGATTCGCACTGCGGCGGCTCTAAGAGCCATCGAGAGATCGTCGGCCAGATTAACAATCTGGCTTACCTTGATTCCGGAGCCCGGCTCGAATTTGTACATCGTGACGACGGGGCCCGGCTGCACTTCGACCACGCGGCCAGCGACGCCGAAGTCCGCGAGCTTCTGCTCGAGCACGCGCGCACTCCGCTCGAGCTGGCCCTCGTCCACCTGCGCATGCTCGGCGGGCGGCAAATCCAGCAGCGATTGCGGCGGCAGTTTGTAGGCGCCTTTCTGACGCGGCTTCGACGCTGCCACCTTGTCGCGCTTCTCGCGAATTTCGAGCAGCCTGACCTTCAGCGGCGCCGGCTTGCCGTTGACGCCGTCCTCGTCCATCTCGATCTCGTCGCCTGCGCCGAGCGAGAACGGAATTCGCGCGCCATCGGCAAGTTCGAATTCGCCACCGCGCGAACGCGGGCGAATTTTATTTGTGACTCCGGCCAGCAGCTCGGTCGGCGCCCGCTTGAGCATCAGGGCCAGTCCGCAGATGAATCCGAGCGCGACGGCGATCAAGCCTCCGGCCACGTTGAGCGAATCGCTGAGCATCGTCGCGATAGAAGCGCCGACTTCACCGCCCATCTGCGGGTCGTGCAGATCCCACAGCGCGCCCGCCGTTGCGAGCGCGAGAATCAAAAGGCCGCCGCCACCAATCTCGCGCACGATCGTGACGATTCCCGCGCCGGTCCATACGCGCTGCGCCAACCACGCGATCAGTATCATCGCGGTATACGACTGGTAGCCGACCAGACCGCCGAGCGTCGCCGCGATTGCCGCGCCGACCGGACCGCCGAGATTAGGACTGCGCCCGAGATCAACGCTGACGAGGCTGACGGTGGCGAACGCCGCGAACGCGAGCAGCGCCAATGCGCACAGCTCGCGAGCGATTCGGCCGCCCGGCGACGGGGAGATCGAACCTTCTTCGACCGGCGGCGGAGGCAGCTCGGTCGGCGTTTTCTCTTTCGACTTGTGCGCGATGGGGGTCACACCTCCGTCACGTACGGGATCACCAGCGGCCGCTTGCCGAGCTCATCGCTGAAGTAGTGCCGAATCGCGCGCACGATTTCCTCCTTCACGCGAGGATCGTTGGCATGGAGCGAACCGCCAAGCGCGCCCAGGCGGCGCGTCAATTCCTCCTTCGCGCGGCGCATATGCGCTGAAGTTCCGTCGCCGCTCACGACCCCACGCGAAAGGAGATCGGGGCCTGCAACGATGCGCCCGGTCTTCGACGAGAGGACGACCACGGCCGTTACGGTGCCGTCGCGCGCGAGCACCCGTCGCTCGCCGACCACCGCGGGGTCGCCGCTATCGACGCCCTCGAGCACCAAGCGTCCCGCCTCGACCGTCGCGCCGCGATGCGCCTCGATTCCGCTGAGCACCAGCGAGTCGCCGTCTTCCAGTAAAAAGCAGTGGTGCTCCGGAATTCCCGCAGCGATTGCGAGCGCGAGGTGACGGCTCAGATGCCGATACTCGCCGTGAATCGGCACAAAGTACCGTGGCTGCGTCAGTGCAATCAGCTCCGCCAACTCGTCCTGGCTCGCGTGCCCCGACACGTGAACCGGCGCGACCGCGTCGTAAACGACATCGGCGCCCTGGCGATACAGCCTGTTCACCAGCGTGTTGATGGTGCGCTCGTTGCCGGGAATGAACCGCGATGACAGCACCACCACGTCGCCATGCTCGATACGCACGCGCGGATGCGCGTCGCTCGCGAGTTTCGCCAGCGCGGAGAGCGGCTCGCCCTGGCTGCCGCTGGTCAGGTAGCT
>JBOHWI010000070.1:0-4565 GCA_050736675.1 Binatus sp. (SeqCode) | reverse complement strand
GCTTCGACGTATCCAACATGACGATCATCGAGGGCGACAGCGGCCTCATCGTGATCGATCCGTTGATCTCGACCGAGGTCGCCAAAGCAGCGATGGAGCTGTACCTGAAGCATCGGCCAAACAGGCCGGTGGTCGCGGTTATCTATTCTCACAGCCATATGGACCACTTCGGCGGCGTGCGCGGCATCGTGAACTCTGATGACGTGGCGTCAGGCAAGGTGACGATTTGGGCGCCTGCAGGCTTCATGGCCGCGGCGGTGAGCGAAAACGTAATCGCCGGGAACGCGATGCTTCGCCGCTCGCTGTTCCAGTTCGGCGCGATTCTGCCACGCGGAGAACGCGGCCAGGTCGATACCGGCCTGGGCAAAACCGTCTCGCTTGGCACTGTCACGCTGATCCCGCCGACCAACCTGATCGAACAGCCGGTCGAGACGCACCGGATTGACGGCGTCGAGATCGTCTTCGAGCTGACGCCCGACGCCGAGGCGCCGGCCGAACTGATCATGTACTACCCGGATTTTCGCGTCCTCAACATGACCGAAATCACCACCCAGAATTTTCACAACCTGCTGCCGATGCGCGGGGCGTTGGTACGCGACTCGCTCGCATGGTCCAAGTACATAGGCGGCGCGCTGCATCGTTACGGCGCATCGAGCGAAGTCCTGATAGCGCAACACAACTGGCCGGTGTGGAGCGGCGATCGCGTGCGCGCCTTTTTACGCAAGCAGCGCGACGCTTACAAGTTCCTCCACGATCAGACTCTGCGCCTGATGAATTACGGCTACGTCGGCGCCGAGATCGCCGAGATGGTCAAGCTGCCGGCCAGCCTCAACCAGGAATGGTCCACGCATTCCTTCTACGGCAGCCTGAAACACAACGTCAAAGCAATCTACCAGCGCTACCTGGGCCATTATGACGGCAACCCTGCCAACCTCGATGCGCTGCCGCCGGTCGAGGCCGCGAAGAAGAGCGTCGAGTACATGGGCGGCGCCGAAGCGGTGCTCAAGAAGGCTCGCGCAGACTACGCGCGCGCCGAGTACCGCTGGGTCGCGCAAGTAGCGTCGCAGATTGTGTTCGCCGATCCCGGCAATCGCGACGCGCGCGAGCTTGCCGCCGACGCGCTCGAGCAGTTGGGCTACCAGTCCGAATCGGCCACCGCGCGAAACGCCTACCTGCAGGGCGCATCGGAGCTGCGCCACGGCGTCCCCGCTCTCCCGGGAGGCGGCACTGCGGCGCCGGACCTGATCCGGTCGCTGCCGCTGGACATGTACTTCGACTTCATGGGCGTGAGGCTCAACGGTGACAGGGCCGGCGGCAAGAGGACCGTGCTGAACTGGCGGTTCACCGACACCCGGCAGGACTACGTCCTCAACCTCGAGAACAGCGCGCTGACCTGCGTGCCCGGCGCGCAGGCGGACGATGCCGACGCTACGCTGACGTTGAGCCGCACGACGCTGGACGAGATCTCGCTGAGGAAGACCAGCTTCGCGTCGGCGTTGCAGTCCGGACAGATCGCCGTCACCGGCAAGGGCGAAAAACTCATCGAGCTGCTCGAGATGCTCGATACGTTCCCCGTGCGATTCCCGCTGGTAGAACCACGCCCGGTGAGCACGGACGATCGAGGCGGTCGCGATTGACGATCGATCTCTCTGTGTTAGTACGAGCAGAGTGAATATCTCTGATCTCAGTGCGTCACAGCCGACCCTTGCATATCGGATGACAGTTGGCTTGTACGTCACGTCCGGCACGATCGGAAAATTCTGACAGATTTCCCGTCTAATTTGGAAAACTTTGTCAAGTCGGACGGATGAAAGGGTAACATCGCGACCTATGCGCGCCCGTCAACGGATTACCGCGAGCACGCCGCATCAGCCGACATCGCTGGGCGGCTGCATGGACGCGGCGCCGTGGCGAGCTGCGTCCGCGGATGCGCGCATTGCTGAATCTAGATCAAGCGACCTTCAGGATGCTCTGCGGATACTGTTCGTTGGGATCGACGCCGGGCTCCATCGTGTATATGACCGACTTGTCGACCACCAACTGCCCGTCGTCGCCAACGTAGATCTTGAACCGATCCATCGGGCGTGGCGCCGGCCCTTCGAAGTTGAGTCCGCTGATGTAATAGCCGGAGCCGTGACACGGACATTTGAACTTCTGCTCGGTCTTCAGCCATCGCGGCGTGCATCCGAGATGAGTGCACTTGGCGAAGATCGCGTAGAAACCGGCCTTGGTGCGAATGATCCAGGTGCGGAAATCCTGCTTGTATTTTTCGCTAACTTCGCCGACGACGTAATCGTCCGGGAAGCCGGCCTTGAACTTGGATGGCGGCAGAAAGAGCACGCGCGGAAAGGCCGAGCGAACGGCGGCGAGCAGGCCGATGAGCGAGAATGCGCCGAAGCCGGCCCATCCGAGCACGCCCAGAAAATCGCGGCGGCTCCACAATGTGCCGAGCTCGGATTTTTCTTTGTCGCGTTTCGCCCGTTCTTTTGCCTGCTCGTCTTCGCGCCATTTCTTGAGTTCGGCGGGATCGGTCGGAGCCTTCTCTTTGAGTGCAACAGCCATTTAACTGACGCAACCTCCCAGCTTGGAACGAGCCTCCATTAGCCCGCCCATATCGAATTGGACGTATCCGATTAGCAAAAATTCTATTACTCAAAGATACGCAACATTCAAGCGCGAAGATAACCGCGGATTGCTCCGCAAGATTTCGTCAAGTTCGATGTATCGCGCGGGACGCGAAAATTCAGTGAAGCGCCGGCTGACTGCCTGAGGGCGATGGCGCCGCCGCCGGTTCAGCCTGCTTGACCACGGTCGCATTCGTAGTGACGGGCGCGCGCGTCGGTGACCAATCCTGGGGCGTTGTCGAGGTCGACGCCTGTTCTATCGTGTTGTCGGGAATTATAGGTACCGGCGGCGGTGGCGACATGTCGTCGCCGCCCAGCGGCCGGAAAACCGGCGCCGCGGGACTGTCGGTCGAAAGGTAATGCATCGGACGAGCGACCAGCCATTCGGCGGCGAAGCCGACGGGATAGAGAATGTCGGCGACGATCGCAAGCGGCTGTGAATCCTCGTCGTTGTATTCCTTCGGCTTCTGTCGATCGGTGTCGTTGTACTGCGCGTGCGAAATTGCGGGCAGCGCAATGAAAAGCGCGGCGGATAAAGTAATTGCAACTCGGCGCATACGCTCAACTTTGCGCGATTGGCCGCCGTTCGTCAACACGTCGCCGGCGCCGTCCGCCGTGCCCGGATCGATCTTGCGCAGGCACCCTCGCAGGCGCAATTCTAAGCGCAATGACGACATTGGCGATGTGCACCGTTCGTGCCTGCCGGCGAATTTCCGCTGCGGCGGCCGCCGTTTCTCTATTTGCGCTCGCGTCGATTGCTCATAGTGCACCGGAGCGCCTGGGTGCGATCACTTTCGTCGGCACCGACGCCAATATCTATTACTGCGACGCCGCATGTTCGCAGCCCAAATGCATCACGTGCAAAGCGGAGGCGATTCACGTGCGGCGCGACGATGGTATCCTGCCGGTGGACACGGTGCCCGACGCGGGTCCCGCCGCCGGCGCTACCGCCTACGGATGGCCGACTTTCTCTCCCGACGGCAAGCGCATTGCCTATTCCGCCGAGACTCACAAGCCGGCCGGCGATTCGTTCGCGGTCTGGGTTTACGATCTCGCGCGCCTGCGGCCTATGCTCATATTCGAAAGCCGCTCCGAGCGCATCGTCTATCTGGCCTGGACGCCCGACGGGCAGCATCTTTCGTTGCTTCTGGGCGAACCGCGCGAACTCAGCCTGGTGCTGGCCGAAGTGAAGGAATCGACGCCGGTTAGAATCGTCACCACCGGGGTGCCGCTGTACTTCGATTGGAATGACCACGCGGACGAGGTCGCGCTGCACACCCTGGCGCTCGATCCGGATCGCTCCGAGCGGGTTGCGCTGATGAGCCTGACTCCGACCAGCCAGAATATCGTCAAGGTGCTGTCGAGCGGACGCACGCCGTTCAGGACTCCCGCCTGGTCACCCGACGGCAAGCATCTCGCCTACATCGCCAACAACCACGCCGAGTCGAACATCGTCGTCGCCGACGCCGACGCCAGTCATCCGCGCTCGGTGGTTAGTTTGCCCGTCGGCGAGAACAGCTTCGTGTGGGCGCCCGATTCGGCGCATCTGGCGTACTCGACGGCGATCACGCCGCAGGATCCCACCTATCACGGGATCAAGCTGGTCGAGATCGCCACCGCCAATTCGAAATGGCTGACCAAGGACGCCGTCGCCGCATTCTTCTTCGCGCCCGATTCGCGCCATGTCGCGTTCATCGGTGTTCCGGAAGACAAACCCTACTACACCTGGTCCGTGGTTGACGTTAAGACCGGCGCCGAAAAAGCGCTCGGCAATTTTCTCGCGACGCCCGACGAATCGGCCGCCTACCGCTATTTCGATCAGCTGGCCGTATCGCACACGATCTGGTCGCCCGATTCATCGTCGTTTATCTACGCGGGAGTGCGACTGATCGGGTCGCCCGAGCACGCGCTCGGGTTTGCCCCACCGCCATCGGCGTGGAT
>JBOHWI010000069.1:0-8699 GCA_050736675.1 Binatus sp. (SeqCode) | reverse complement strand
ATCGACCGGTACCTCGGGACTCACACGTTCACCATAAGCGGAGCGGCCGGTGGTCAATTTATTTATGACGGGCAAAGCGCCGCACTCGACGGGCTGCATCATGCCTCGCAGAACTCGTTTTTCTTCGACTGGGAGCCGGAGATCCTGTATCGCCCGAACGACTGGATGCTCTTCCAGGGCGTGTTCAGCGCGGGATTCGGCGCCAACGGGACCGGCACCGATCTCTCGACCGCTGCTTTCCACGTTTTTCTCAACAAGTACATGACGGTCGTGGGCGGGCTTTTCGATCAGCCGTTTGGCGACTGGTACGAGGACCAGAGTCCGATGTGGGTGAACCGGTTTGTTACCGCGCCGCTGCCATTCGGAGTCGAGCCGGTGGTCCCGCCGGGAGAGCTTGGCATCCAGCTTCGCGGCGGCATGCAATTCGGCCAACTCGGCCAAGATTTCGACTACACGGTCTGGGGCGGAAACGGCCCCAACTTCAGCTCCGATGTTCTTGGCGCTGCGATGTCGAGTCCGACTGCGGTGGCGTCGAGCCAGACCAACGGCAAGTCGATCGCCGCCCGGTTTCGTGTCTATCCGCTGCCGGTTGATACGGAGTGGGGGCGGCTCGAGCTCGGCGCGTCCACCTACAACGGCAAATGGGCCAATGGAAACTGGTTCAACTCTTGGGGCGTCGATTTCAACTACTTCGTCGGCAACCTGCAGGCGCGAGGCGAATGGCTGGAATCTTATCGCCAGATGCCCAACGGTCAAGCTACCGACCATCGTCAAGGATGGTACGTGCAATTCGGTTACTTCCTGAGCGGGCTGAAAATCCCGAGCGTTCCCGAGGTGATCAACAACTATCTGCGTCGATTCGAGCCGTTAGTGCGTTACTCGGGAGTCAACCAGCGCGGCGTCTCGACCGACGATATCCAGGCCGCCACCGGCGTCGGGCTGGGTGGTACGCAAGTCGGACTGGTTCCCGATTTCGGCATCAACGGATCGCCGGCATTGTTCGCGCCGCATTCGCGCGAAGTGGCGCTCGGACTCGACTACTGGATCGCGCCGTCGATCGTCTGGCAGAACGAATTCGACATCGAGTTGCCGCACGCGGGAGGGGTGTTCGTCGCACCTGACGGCACACAGACGCCTGCGGGCTCGATACCGAACGATCACGCTTTCCTCAGCCAGTTCACCATCGGGTTCTAAGGGGAGTCACGACTATGAGAAAAATATTCGTAGCAATCGTGCTCGCAGCTCTAGCGATCGGATCGACCGGTGCGCGCGTTTCGGCGCAGCAGGTAGAAATGTCTCCGGCTGAGCACAAACGCCTTTTCCGGGAGGGCGCCAAGCTGTGGCCGGTTTACTGCAACACTTGTCATAACGCGCGGCCCGGTTCAGAGAAGGCGCCGTACGAGTGGGACCAGATCATGATGCATATGCGTTCGCTCGGTAATTTACCGCCCGACGACGCCAATGCGATATTGGAGTACCTAAAGACCCGTTGAATCGGTCTGTGGCCGCGCAACAATGAAACGGAGGACGACGTGAATCGACTCATCTCAGCCCTTGGCGCATGCGCGATCGTCGTATGCGCACTTGCATCCGCACATGCCGCGGACTTGGCGGCCGCCAAGCAGAACTACGATACGTTCTGCGTGAAGTGTCACGGTGCTAACGGTAAGGGTGACGGGCCAGCGGCCGCCACACTCGCGACCAAACCGCGCGATTACACCGATTGCGCGAAGATGGCGAAGGAATCCGATGACAGGTTGTTCAACGTGATCAAGAACGGCGGCAAGGCCAATGGCTTGAGCGCCGATATGCAGGCGTGGAGCGCGGGGTTCGAAGATAGCGAGATTCACGACCTCGTCGCCTACGTCAGGACCTTCTGCAAGAAGTAGCGCGACCGCGATGAGCGACGGAGACTCGATCGACGCAACGCCGCGGGATTTGTGGTGGTTTCGCAAGAACGTGCCGTGCCTTGACGCGTGTCCGGTCAAGACCGATGCGGGCCGCTACGTTCAACTGATCGCGGAGGGACGCCTGGCGGAAGCATATCGCGTCGCGCGAGCGCCCAATCCGATCGCCTCGATATGCGGCCGCGCTTGCGGCGCTCCGTGCGAAGACGCGTGCCGCCGCGGCAAGATCGATGCGCCCGTGACGATTCGCGCACTCAAGCGTTTTGTCAGCGAGCAATTCGGCCCCGAAGCACTCTCGTCGAAAGGAATCCGCGAAGTACTGGCCGGACCGTCAGGCGGCGGCAGCGTGACGCCGGGTCATCTCGACGAGATGGCCGCCCATGTAGATAGCAAGAAAAAAGTTGCGGTCGTCGGCGCCGGACCAGCCGGCCTTGCATGCGCGAACGATCTCGCCGTGATGGGCTACGGCGTGACGGTTTTCGAGGCGATGCCGAACGCGGGCGGGATGTTTCGCTACGGAATTCCCGCCTACCGTCTGCCGCGTGAGGTGATCGATTGCCAGGTGAGAGAGATCGAGGCGCTCGGCGTCGAGTTTCGCTACTCGACACCGCTGCGGCCCGGCTTCGGCGTTAAGGAACTTAAGGCGCAGGGCTACGAGGCAATCTTTCTTGCCGTAGGGGCGTCGCGCGGACGCGCAGTGCCGATCGAGGGTAGCGATGCAGACGGCGTCATCAAGGCGATCGACTACCTGCTCAACATAAATCGCGGCTACCGCGTTACGCTCGGCGGCAAGGTGGTCGTAATCGGCGGCGGCCTCGTCGCAATCGACGCCGCCCGGACTGCCGTTCGCGCGCTCCTGCCCGGGCTCGTCATGTCCGAGGACGAAGAGCAGGGCGTTGAGGCCGGCACGATGCGCGTGGCGCTGGATGTGGCGCGCGAGGCGGCTCGGCGCGGTGCGCTTGAAGTTACGGTCGCGAGTCTCGAATCGGATGCCGAGATGCCGGCGATGAAATCGGCGCAGGGCCGTGAGGAGCTCGATATCGCGCGTGACGAGGGCGTCACGTTTCTGCCCGGCTGGGGCCCGAAGCGAATCGTCGTCCGCGACGGCCACGCAGTCGGAATCGAACTGGTGAAATGCGTCAAGGTCTTCGACGACGCCGGCCGCTTCTGCCCGCAATTCGACGAGAACGATAGCAAGATCGTCGACGCCGACGCCGTCATCCTCGCGATCGGGCAGGTGCCGGACCTGTCGTTCGTCACCCCTGAAGATGGCGTCGCGATCACGCCGGCCGGGACACTCAAGATCGATCCGGTTACGCTGGAGACCGGCATCGCGGGCGTATTCGCCGGCGGCGACGCGGCCTTTCCGCCGTCGCTGCTGATCACCTGCGCACAGCATGGCAAGGTCGCCGCGCGCGGTATCGACGCGTACCTCCGCGGCAAGCCGCTGGGCCAGCCGCGGATGCACGTCACCATCGAAGAGCTGCCGACTGATAGCTATCGGATGATCGACAAGTACGAGCAGAAGCATCGCGAGATTCCGCTGGTGCCGCTCTCGCGCCGCACCGGCATCACCGAAGTCGAGTCCACCTTCACGCCCGCCGACGCGCGCGAGCAGGCGGAGCGATGCCTCTACTGCCATATCCATCCGATTTACGACGGGGCGAAATGCATCCTGTGCAATCGATGCGTGGACATTTGTCCCGAACATTGCCTGCATTTCACCCTCACGGGGCGGATCGCCGATCAGAAGCGGGTGGCCGGCGTGATGGCGGAAGCCGAGGTGCGCAGTGCTTTTCTCTACGACGAAGCCAAATGCATCCGCTGCGGCCTGTGCGCGACGCGATGCCCGACCTCGGCGATCACGATGGAGCGCTTTCAGTTCGAAGAGACTGCAGGCTGATGGACGGCGATCGGCGAAAGATTCTTCGCTTCATCGGCAAGGGATCGGTGTTGGCGGCTTTCCTTGCGCAGATCGGCGCCGCCGGCCGCGCATTTTTTCCCAACGTGCTCTACGAGCCGCCGAGCCGCTTCAAGCTCAAGCGTCCCGACGATTACCCCGACGGCTACACGTTTGATTCGGCGCACCGGCTGTTCGTGATTCGTCAGAAAGACGCGTTCCACGTGATCTCCGCGATATGTACGCATCTCGGATGCAACGTGCAGTGGAAGGACACTGAGTTCGACTGTCCGTGCCACGGCAGTCGCTTTCGTCCCGACGGCACGGTGATCGGGGGACCCGCGCCGCGCCCGCTCGATTGGTTTGCCACGACGGTTTCGCCCGACGGCTTTCTCGAAGTCGACAGCTCAAAAGACGTCGCGCGCGACTTCCAGCTGATCGTCGGCGGAAAAGGCAAGGCCTGAGCGGTGGTCGAAAAGATCAAAGCGTTGAAGCGCAAGATGTTGTGGGCATGGTCGCCGGACAGTCAGCGCGAATCGTCGGAAGCGATCGTCAAGAACTTCTGGCTCCATTGGTTCCCGGCCAAGGTCGCGCGCGCCAGCATGGACTGGAACTACTCGTTCTGGCTCGGCACCGCGTCGGCCTCGCTGCTGCTGATCCTGACCATCACGGGCGTGATGCTGATGTTTTTCTACGTGCCCTCGACCGAGCGCGCGTACGGTAGCATTAAGGATTTGCAGTATGCCGTCAGCTTCGGCCGCATCCTCAGAAATCAGCATCGATGGGCAGCGGAAGGAATGGTCGCGGTGGTGTACATCCACATGGCGCGCGTGTTCTTCACCGGTGCGTACCGGGGCACACGGGCGATCAATTGGGTTGTCGGAATCGTTCTTTTCCTCGTGACGTTGTTGCTGTCCTTCACCGGCTACCTGCTGCCGTGGGACCAGCTCGCGTTCTGGGCAATCACGGTCGGCACCAGTATCGCCAAGCAGGCGCCGGTAGTGGGACCGACGATTCAATTCCTGCTTCTTGGCGGCCATGAAATCGGACAGCAGACCTTGCTGCGCTTTTACGTGCTGCACGTTTTCTTCCTGCCGGTGTTCGCGATGGTGCTGTTCGCCTATCACATGTGGCGCGTGCGCAAGGATGGCGGGTTGGCGGTGATCGAGCGGGTCCGCACCGATCGCACGATAGCGCCGAAGGCGATGCCGAAGACCAAGAGCTACTCGCTGTTCGGAATTACGCCCGGCACTTCGGTGCAGGTGATGAGCTCGACGGGGCTCGAGGAGTCCGACCAGGTTTTCTCAGCGCCGAACATGTTGCGGCGAATAACGCTCGTCTTCCTGGTTGTGTTCAACCTCACGCTACTGGCCGCGCTATTGTTCAACGCGCCGCTGGAGGGTCTCGCCAATCCGTCTGTGACGCCGAATCCGGCGAAGGCGTCGTGGTATTTCGTCTGGCTGCAGGAGTTGGTCGCCTCGACGACGGTTCGGTTTGCCGGTTATACGATCAGCGGCGCGTTGCTGGGCGGAATACTGCTGCCGGGATTTCTGCTGGGCGTGCTGACGCTGTGGCCGTGGCTCGATCGTTCGCCACTGCGAGCAGAAGGGCAATGGTTCGCGCCCGAGCGCAAGCGCCAGAACGTAACCTTCGCCGTCGTGACGCTCGCGATTATCGTGCTGATCCTGGTCGGGGTTTACCTGCGCGGTCCCTACTGGCGCATCTACTGGCCTGGCCAGCCGCGCCCCGAGACGCCGCGGCTTTATTGATATGGCCGACAAGAACGAATCGATCGAGACCAGGGACTTCGGCTGGATGGTCGCGATGTCGATCCTGTTCCTGGTGCTGGTAGTCGTGTGTTTCTGGCGCGAGTTCGACACCGAATGGGGACCCTATCAGCGGGAGTTTCCGCAACTGCTCGGGCATTACGGCAAGGGCGACGAGGCCCGCGACTTCCGCCCGGGAATTCAGCAACTCTGGGTTCCCAAGATAGGCGCGACCGACCGATGCATCACGTGCCATCTCGGTTACGAATGGTCGTCGGTGCTTCCTGCCACGATTGCCGAGCCGCTGACGCCGCACCCGATGAACGACTGGATCGCGAAGCATGAGTTCGCAAAGTTCGGGTGTACGCCATGCCACGGCGGCGACGGAGCGGCGACGACAATCGCGGGGGCTCATCTGGGCGGCAAAGGATGGGAAGATCCGATGTTGTCGAACGCGCTGGCGGGCGAGTACGGGCTCACGATGAGCGAGATGATCCGGATGCGATGCAATTTTTGCCATCGTCACGACGCGGCGACACCTGGGATGGACGAGATCAATCGAGCCAAGGTGCTCTTCAAGAAGAAAAAGTGCCTGCTCTGCCACGTCGTCGAGGGGCGCGGCGGCGTCAACGGACCCGAGCTGACTTATGAGGGCGACCGCAATCCCGAACTGCTGATCTTCACGCACGTGACCGGCGAGCGCACGATGTTCAACTGGAACGTGCAGCATCTGACGAAGGCGAGCGCTATTGCACCGAGCACGCAGATGCCCGATTTCAACTTCAAACCCGAGGATTCGCGGGCGCTGACGCTCCTGTTGATGAGCTGGCGGCGGCTTGCCTATCCGCCGGAATACATCCCGGATCCGGAAGTGGCCGCGACCGCGATGCAACCGTCGCCCGCCTCAACGCCGACTCCTGCTCCGAGCGCGACGCCTGCGCGTTAAGATTTCAAACCAAGGGGGTGAATCGATGAACTTAAAAATGTTCGGATTGATGTTAGCGCTGGGCGCCGCGCAGACTTCGCTGTGTGCGGCGGATGACGTGGCCGACGGGCATAAGGATTTCGTCCGCTACTGCGCGTCATGCCATGGGACGGACGGGCTCGGCGACGGCCCGGTGGCGAAGAGCCTGGTCACGCCGCCGGCGAATCTGCGCAAGCTCGGTGACAAGTACGGTATGCCGCTGCCGGCGCATCGGATTGCCGAGCTGATCGACGGTCGCAATACCGCAAGAGCGCACGGCAGTCACGAGATGCCCGTTTGGGGAGAGAAGCTCTACGAAATGGGCGCGGGCGAGCGGGGCGAATACGGCATTGGGGAAGTGATCGACAAGATAATCGCGTACCTCAACACGATCCAGGATCGCCGAACCGCAATGCGCTAACGACGAATCAGCTCAGGTGCTCGAGTGCATCCTCGACTTCGGCGGCGAGGTCTTCTCGCCGGCAGGCAGTGTCGAGGCGCAGGTGGCATCGCGGCGGAACCTCGCGAATCGGCTCGAACTCGGCGCGCTGTCTCTGGTATACCTCCGGGGTAGCGTCCGAGATTTCATCCGGCCGCGATTCGCGCTGCTCGAGCCGGCGTAGCGCTTCGTCTTCGCTGACGAAGCATTCGATGAAGAGCACCGGCACGCCGCGCCGAGCAGCCAGCGCGAGTGCGAGCTGGCGGTCGGCAGACGTTTTGAAGGTCGCATCGAGAATTGCACCGCGACCCTCATTCAGGAGTTTCTCCGCCTCGGCCAGCATCGCGTCGTAAGTGGTTTTCGAAAACCGGTCGGAATATATGTTGGCGCCGTAGTCGGTTCGGATGCGCTCGTGCGGCGAGACCGATGCCAGGCGCTTGCGGACGCGATCGGAGTTGATCGCTTTGAAGCCTTTGCGATGCTGCAGTGCACGCGCAACGGTGGATTTGCCGCTGCCCGACAGCCCGCACACTACGATCAGCGCCGGCGACGCGCTGCGCGCATAGCGCGCGGCGAGGTCGAAGTAGTTGCGCGCGAGGTGGCGGGCGCGCTCGCGCTCGGTATCGCCAACCTCGCGTTCGAGGCTGCGGATGCTCTCGACCTTGCCGCGCACGCTGGCGCGATAGCACTTGTAGAACGTGACGAACAGCGCAAGCTCTTCGTCGCCGGCGATCGCGGCGTAGGACTCGACCAACTCATCGGAGAGGAGCGGCGCGCCGAGGCGATCGAGGTCCATCGCCAGGAACGCGATTTCCGAAGCGACGTCGCCGTAGCGCAGTCGCTCGCTGAACTCGACGCAATCGATTACGTCAATTTCCTTATTTTCGGTTCCCAAAAGGCAGATATGCTCGGCGCGCAAGTCGCCGTGACCTTCGCGTACGCGACCCTCGAGTGCGCGGTCATTCAACAGGCGCCAATGAGCTGTGATGAAGGTGCGGCAGAAGCCGTCGATAGCAGCGTACTGCTTGTGGTCAAGGGTGTGACAGATGAAAGCCTCGTTCTGAGCAACATCGTCGATTACGCCACGCCAGATCGCTGCCGCCGAACCATAGATCCACGCATGGTTCGACGGGGCGCTGGCGTGAAATTGCGCGATACGCGCCGCAATCGCGCGAATTGTGGAATTGTCCACCTGGCCCGCGGCGAGCATCACGTCGAGCATCCGGTCCTCGGGTAGCCGGCGCATCTTGACCGCATATTCGACCGCGTCGGGATGCTCCTGGCGCACCTCGGGTCCGAGCACGAACGAATCTCCATGCTTGAAAATCGCGAACACGCCGACGTACACGCGCGGCGAAAGGCGTGCATTAAGGCGCACTTCTTCGCGGCAGTAACGGAAGCGATCGGTGAGTTTGGTGCAATCGAGAAACGGGAAATGGACCGGCTTCTTTACCTTGTAAACGAAGTCGCCGGCGAGGAACACGTACGATATGTGCGTCTGCTTGAGATCGACGCTCGCGGGCGAGTCCGGGTAAAACCCCGGCCCCGTCATCGCCTCGACCAGCGACCGGACGGCGTCGGCCGAGGATCTTTGCGGCCCCGGCATTCCGCGCCCTCCCGTCATTTCGACTGCGGTATCCACGGCTCGCTCCGGATTAATCCAGGTGCTGTTCCGTTGGATGGGTCAGCGCCTCGAGTAAGTCGCAGGTGGTGATCACGCCTG
>JBOHWI010000068.1:0-1616 GCA_050736675.1 Binatus sp. (SeqCode) | reverse complement strand
GGTATGGGAGCAGCCGGCGGCGCGCTTTCTTCATCGCCTCGATAGTTTCGTCGGCCTTGATCGGTTTGGTCTTGAGCAGCGCTTTCAGATACGCATTCTTCTCGGCGATGTTGCGGCGGAGTTTTTCGGCGAAAAATTTGAAATCGAGCAAATCTTCGAAGCGCAATCCCACGCGGGACATCTTGTCCTCGTAGGCGGGACCGATGCCGAACCCGGTCGTGCCGATTGCGCGCTTGCCGAGGCGCGCCTCCCGCGCGCGATCGATCGCAAGATGATACGGCATCACCATGTGCGCTTCGTAGCTGATCTTGAACAGACTGTCGTCGGCCAGATGACCGCTGCGCTTGAGCTCCGCGATTTCACCGAGCAGCGCAATTGGATTGACGACCAGGCCGTTGCCGATGACGCAAGCCTTGCCAGGATGAAGCGCGCCGGCCGGCACGAGCCGCAGCACGAACTTTTTTCCGTCGACCACCAGGGTGTGAGCAGCGTTGTTGCCGCCCTGGAAGCGAACGACCACGTCGGCGTCGGCCGCGAGCATGTCGACGATTTTGCCCTTGCCTTCATCGCCCCACTGCGTGCCGACCACGGCAACTGTCTTCATGAAGATTCCCCGACCGGCGTCAATCCCGCCTTTCGTTGGCCTTCGCGCGCACGTATCGGGCTGAAATTTCTCATGCGCAAATAAATTCAGAGCTTGAGCAGCGACGCCGCCGTGATTGCGGGGATCGTCTTGAGCTTGTCGAGGACGGCGCCCGGCACGGGCTCGTCCACTTCGAAAATGCTGAGCGCGGTCCCTCCCACGCGATCGCGGCCGAGCTCCAGGCCGCCGATATTTATTCCGGCCAGCCCGAGCATCGTGCCCACCGCGCCGACTACGCCGGGAACGTCACGATTGTGCAGCATCAGGAAGTAGCCTTCGGGCACCGCTTCGACGCGGTAGCCGTCGATTCGAGTCAGACGCAGCGCGCGATTTCCCAGCACCGCGCCGGAGACTTCGTGCTCGCCGGCGCCGGTCAGAACCTTGAGCGTCAAGGTATCGGCGTAATCCGTGACCTCGCGCGAGCGCGTTTCAACGATGCTGATTCCGCGTTCGCGCGCGATGAATGGCGCGTTCACGTAATTCAAGTCTTCGTCGAGAAAGCCGCTCATCAAGCCCTTGAGAACAGCGGCGGTGACCGCGTCGGGCTTGAGATTCGCGGCCTCGCCGCCGAACGCAAGCGTCAGCTCCGTAGGTGCGTCGGCGATCAATTGCGCGGCGAGTCTGCCCAGTTTTTCGCCGAGCGTGAGATGGGGCCCAAGTACTTCGAGCTCCTTGGTGGAAAGAGCCGGGATGTTAACCGCCTGCCTGATCGTGCCGTCGATGAGGAACTCGGCGACCTGATTGGCGATATCGACCGAGACCTGGACTTGCGCCTCGTCGGTGGCGGCGCCGAGGTGCGGTGTCGCGACCACGGAGTCGAGATGGAGCAGTGGATGATTGGCGGGCGGTGGCTCCTCGACGAAAACGTCCAGCGCGGCGCCTGCCACCTTGCCGGATTTCAGCGCGTCCGCGAGCGCGGCTTCATCGACTATTCCACCGCGCGCACACTTGATGATGCGCACGCCCTTCTTCA
>JBOHWI010000067.1:0-4158 GCA_050736675.1 Binatus sp. (SeqCode) | reverse complement strand
CACGCTCGAGTCCAGCGTAGATGGTGGCTGTTAGTTCGATCGGAACCTCGACGGTCTCCGGCGCGCGCGCCTTGCGATCGGTCGCGAGCGCCTGCGGGAGACTGTAAACCAACGAGACGGCGATACGGCTTCTCACCGGTCCGCGCTCGATCACCCGAGCTTCGATCGACACCGGCGTCGAGAGCGGCGCGGAATCGGCCAGCGGGTCGAAATTGTATTCGTCGCCGCGATCGCCGTCGTCTTCGAAATAAAGTTCAAGCGCCTTGTCGTTTTTCAGGTCGTCAATTTTCAACCCGCGCGGCGACCGGCTCAGCCTGAAGTATTCATTCTCGATTGAATGGCTCTCAGCCGGATTCGTCGGCGCATCGGCGGCGAGTTCATCCGAGCGAACCAGGCGATAGAGGCTGAAACCGGCCTGCGCCAGCGCGTCGGCGACAAACGTGATTTGCGCCCGTGCCGCGGCAGTGGCTCGAATCCGAATGATCGCGTCATCCGGCACTTCGAGAATTCGCCGGCGAAAGCTGTGGGGATCCAGATCACCCGCCGGGCTGCGACTGACGAACATGCGGAGATCGAATCTGTTGTCGCCGGAGCGTTCGATCTCGAACCGGTTCACGTACTGGCCCATCACCTGGGCGCCGGTGATCAAACCCTTGAAGTCCGCCCCCTTCAGCTCGATTTCGAATGGCCGCGCCGGCCGCGCCACATCGATCGCGACTGGAATCCGGCGCCCGTCGCCGGCCTGCGCGACGTAGCTTGTGTGCGGATCTTCGACTTCGGTTTCTCCCGTGACGAGAGCGCGGCGAGCGAAGGTCGGATTGAACGCAGCGATCGCGGCCTCGCTGCCGCCTCGGGTTGAAAGCACGGCATCGGACGCGCGCCGCGCCACTATCTCGCCGATCATCGCCGCCTGGTCGAAGCGGTAGCGCATATCCCGATGGACCTGGTCGATCGAACATCCGCAAATCGAGTCGTGCGGATGGTTCTGAATTTCCGTGCGCCAGGCAAGCTCGAGCAGAGCGGTCAGGTCGTCGACCCGATCCGAACGGGAAGCGAGCGCCGTCAGCGGATCGGCAATCCGTTCGAGCAGGTATGAGTTCTGGAAGTCGCGCTGCTTGATCCACGCGCGCGACGAGCTGACCCCCGGCGTTAGGTTAGAGCGCGCCGGCGATCGCAATTCTCCGCGCACGCGCGGAGTGCCGTTGCGCGGAAGCTCGCAGAGCCGTTTCGCATATTCGTCGAGCGTGCCGACTTCGGCGGTAAATGGCGCGCGTTCGGCGGCCTCCTTCAGCCGCTCGAAGACCGCAGGATCCGGTTCCGCGTGATCGTTGCCGTTCATCACGAGGATCGGAGCACCGGCGGAGAACTCGCGTTCCCGCGCGGCTATCTCGCTTACTCGCGCGATCAAATCGTCAGCCGAGTCTGTCGGCAGGCTGGCGCCGTTGGAATAGCCGAACGGCAGAAAGACCGTGAATAAAGAGCTGCCGTCGAGCGCTTCCCAGATGAATCGGTTGCGATTCACGTCGCGTCCCACCCCGCGGAAAGTAACCGCCGCCGCGAGCCCGAAGCCCGACAAAATCTGTGGAAGCTGCGCGGCGTGACCGAATTGATCGGGCAGGTAGCCGGTTTGCGCCGGCTTGCCGAAGCGCCGCGCGATGCGCGCGCCGATCTCGAGATTGCGAATCAACGATTCGCCGCTGGCCAGGAAACTGTCCGCGAGCAGGTACCACGGCCCGATGTTGAGCTTGCCGGCCTTCACCAGCTTCGCGATTCGGCGCGCGCTGTCGGGCCGCACCTCGAGGTAATCCTCGAGTACGATCGTTTGGCCGTCGAAGTGGAAGCAGGGGAGGCCGCCGCTTTCGAGCTGCGCCAGCAGCTTGTCCATCATCGTGAGCAGCCGCGCACGCATCCGCTGAAACGGCTGATACCATTCGCGATCCCAGTGCGTGTGCGCGACGAAATAAAGATGGTCCATCCACCTAGAGTCCCACCGCAACGCATAGCGCCGCAACATCGCCGATGCGCTTGCCCAACGCCGCCGGCGCCACCCGGCAAGACGCGGCAGACGCGGGCAACGCTTCGCGCATCATTACGTCGCGCGCAGGTCCGAGGATCATCTCGCCGATGCGCATCGCGATCCCGCCGATCACAATCCGCTGGGGATTGAGGATGTCCACCAGCATCGCCAGCACCTGGCCGAGACGCTCGCCGGTGGTGCGAACGATTCGCATGGCGAGCACATCGCCGCGCTTGGCTGCCGCACAAACGTCGCGAACCGTGAGCGTCGCGCGATGCGACGTCAGAATAGTTTTGCGCCCGCGTTTGCGCGCGTCTGCGACCGCTCGCATCGCAACCTGCGCCATTCCGCCGCCACTCGCCCATCCCTCGACTGAACCGCGCTTGTGATATCCGACCGGCCCGCCGCGCGTGAGCCGCACGTGCCCAATCTCTCCGGCGAGATCGTCGATGCCGCGGTAAAGGCGCCCATCGACGATGATTCCCGCGCCAAGCCCCGTGCCCATCGTGAGGAAGACCATGTTTTCGACGCCGCGCCCCGCGCCGTAGCGATGCTCGGCGACTGCGCCGGCGTTGGCATCGTTCTCGACGTTGCAGCGAACGCCGAAGCGCCGCTCGAGTATTGCTTTGACGGGAACATCGTCCCAAGTGGCCAAGTTAGGCGGCGACTGAATAATGCCGTGCACTCGATCGAGCGGACCGCCGCAGCTCACACCGATAGCGCGAATTGCCGAGCTGTAGAGCCCGCGCCGCTTCAGCAGCGCGCCGATCCCCCTGACGATCAGATCGAGCGCACGATCGGGACCCTTTGCGGGCAGCGTCGCGAACTGCAGACGTTCGATAATATCCGGCAGCCGTTTCGAGACGACGACCGCCGTCTTCGTGCCGCCGATATCGACACCGATCCAGACTTTTCCGGGCACGCGCGCTCGCCCTCGATCACTGACCGCGCCGGAACTCCAAAAGCCTCCGGATTGTGGTGGGGAAAAGTTCAGGCGGCGACGGCGCCAAATAGTTGTCCGCAGGGAAATCGCGTCCGTAGCTGGTGACAATTACCCGACCGTGCCTCATCACCTGGACGCGTGTGAATCCGAAATAGGGATCCGCGCCGCTCTCCGCCCATTTCGCATCGAGCTTCGTACCGCCGTTGCCGGCGACGATCTCGACAGTGTGATTGGCCTGCGGATCGTCGGGCGACACCGGCCGGATGAAGTCCCAGACGTGCGCGTGAGCCACCATGTAGTAGCCGACTCCGTTGGCGTTGAGTTCGTCCCAGAATGCGTTGCGCAGGTCAGGGTTCGCTTCGAGCGCTTGTTCCGACGATGCGAACGATGGTGTGAACGCCTGTTTATGCCCGAGCACGAAAATATGTTTGGGAGGGCTATTGCGGTTGGCGTTATCCAAATCATCCGCGAGCCAGAACAACGGCACGGTCGCGATGGCGCCAAAGGGATCGGTGTTCAGAATGACGAAGTGCGTGCGACGATAGTCAAACGAGTAACTGAGACGGCTCTGATCGGTCGCCAGATGATCGGGACCGCCGGCCGGAGGTCCGTTGTCGCCGGCAATAAAAGGCCGCATCACCGACAACCACACCTCCTCGGCGCCGGGATTGGATACCTGCGAGCCCTTATCACCGACGAGCGATTCGTGATTACCGGGCAGCGCGATCAGCCTGATAGTCGGCGAGCGTCCAAGATCCGAATTCCGGTACACATCGACCCAGCTTTCGAGTTGAGTGCGAAGTTCTGTCAAGTCCGCAGTCAGCCCGAGTACGAGGTCGCCGGTAAAGAACACGAAATTCGGCGGCGGCTGCAACGCGGCGATTTCGGTGAAGGTGCGCTGGAGTTGTGCGAGGTTGGCCGTGCTGGGATTGTCGGGCGACTTGTCGCCCTTAAGCACGCGGTCGCATCCAATGATGACAAATGAAAATGGTTTCTCCCGGTTTTCACTGGCACCCGCGCGCGCAAGACCGGCGCCGCTTACCGGGTACGATAGTATCGCGAGGATTGCGAGCATCGATGCAGCCCGGCTTCGCCATGCCTGCGTGTGTCGCACATCGATACCCAAGTAGGCCAGAATTTCCGTTTGAACCGTCCGAATGTCCGCCAAGCGCTTTGCAGGCTTCTAGCAGATCGGTCG
>JBOHWI010000066.1:0-4992 GCA_050736675.1 Binatus sp. (SeqCode) | reverse complement strand
GCACAATCTTGATTTCGCGCTTTTGCGTGCCGCGGAGTCGGTGAATTCGCGGCAGAAGCGGCTGATTCCCGCGCGTGTGAAACAGCATTTCGGAGAAAACCTTAGCGGCCGCACGTTCGCGGTTTGGGGGCTGGCCTTCAAGCCGCGCACCGACGACATGCGCGAGGCCCCCGCGCTGGTCGTGATCGAGGAACTCCTGCAAGCCGGCGCGAAATGCCGCGTGCACGACCCCGAAGCATTGGAAACTGCGCGCAAGATTTTTGGCGATCGCGTCAGCTACCACAAGACCAACTACGAGGCGCTCCAGGGCGCGGACGCGCTGCTGATTCTGACCGAGTGGAACGAGTTCCGGCATCCCAACTTCCAGCGCATCAAGGCCGAGCTGAAGGAGCCGGTGATATTCGACGGCCGGAACCTGTATGATCCAGAACTGATGAAGGCGCTCGAGTTGCGGTATTACTCGGTCGGGCGTCACCCGGTTTAGGACAAGGACACTTCGATGAGAATTATGGTGACCGGCGGCGCCGGCTTTATCGGCTCGCATACGGTGGATGCGCTGATCGCGTCCGGCGCGGGCGAAGTGTCGGTGGTCGACGATCTTTCGGCCGGCAAGCGCCACCAGGTGAATGCGGAAGCCACGCTCTATCAGACCGATCTGCGCGACCCCGCCGCAGTGGCATCGGTCGTCGAAAAGTCTCGGCCCGAGATTATTTTCCACCTGGCGGCGCAGATGGATGTGCGGCGTTCGGTCGCCGATCCGGCGTTTGACGCGCAGGTTAACCTGATCGGCTTCCTCAACCTGATCGAATCGGCACGCAAGCACGGCCTGAAACGCGTGGTTTTTTCTTCGACCGGCGGCGCAATTTACGGCGAGCAGGACGAGTTCCCATGCACCGAAGACCATCCGAAGCGCCCGGTGAGTCCATACGGCGTAGCCAAGCTGGCGACCGAAGCCTATCTGTTTTTCTACAAGGTTGAGTACGGCATCGATTATCTGGCGCTGCGCTTCGGCAACGTGTACGGCCCGCGCCAGGATCCGCACGGCGAAGCGGGAGTGGTCGCGATCTTTTGTGGTCGAATCCTCGACGCTGAGCCGGTGACAATTTACGGCGACGGCACGCAGACGCGCGATTACGTTTACGTCGGCGACGTGGTGCGCGCCGTGGTCGCGGCGGCGAAATCGAAAGCGTCGGGAATCGCACTCAACATCGGCACCGGCCTCGAAACCAACGTGAACGACCTGTATTCGACGCTTGCCGGCATCGCCGATTTTCCGACCAAGGCCGAGCATGCAGCGGCGCGCCCCGGCGAGCAGAAACGCTCGGTCATCTCGCCGGCCCGGGCCGAGAAGGAACTCGGATGGCGTCCGGAAATGAAGCTCGCGGCCGGACTCGAAGAGACTTACAAGTATTTCAAGAATCAACGCGACCGTCCGAGTTGAAATGACCGAAGCCGCCTCGATCCGCAATTTTTCGATCATCGCGCATATCGATCACGGCAAGTCCACGCTCGCCGATCGAATCCTCGAGCGCACCGGCGCGCTCACGATGCGCGAGTCGAAAGATCAGTTTCTGGACTCGATGGATCTCGAGCGCGAGCGCGGAATCACGATCAAGGCTCGCTCGGTGCGTCTCAACTACACGGCCAAAGACGGCAAAGGCTACGTGCTCAACCTGATTGACACGCCCGGGCACGTCGATTTCGCCTACGAAGTCTCGCGCAGCCTGGCCGCATGCGAGGGCGCGCTGCTGGTGGTCGATGCGAGCCAGGGGGTCGAGGCGCAGACGCTCGCCAACGTCTATCTTGCGCTCGATCACGGGCTCGAAATTATTCCCGTGATCAACAAAATCGATCTACCCGGCGCGGATATCGAGCGCACGAAGCAGCAAATCGAGGAAATCATCGGACTTGAGGCGTCGGACGCGATTCTCACCAGCGCCAAGGAAGGGATCGGCATCGAAGACGTGCTCGAAGCGATTGTCGCGCGAATCCCGTCGCCCAAACCGACCAATGAGGACACGGTCCGCGCGCTCATCTTCGACAGTTGGTACGACGTGTACGAAGGCGTGATCGGATTGGTCCGCGTCTTCGGCGGCGTGCTGCGCGTCGGCATGAAAGTCCGCCTGATGGGCACCGACAAGCAGGGCGAAGTGATGCGTCTGGGGCATTTCACGCCGCACGAACGTCCCACGGACGCGCTCGGCCCGGGCGAGGTCGGCTTCGTCGTGGCGAATATTAAAACCGTCGCGGACATGCGCGTCGGCGATACGATTACGGACGCGGACAAACCCGCGGTCGCGCCGCTGCCAGGCTTCAAGGAATTGAAGCCGATGGTATTTGCGGGGCTGTATCCGACGGAGGCGAATCAATACGGTGCGCTGCGCGACGCGATCGAAAAGCTGCGCCTCAACGACGCGAGCCTCAACTGCGAGCCCGAGACCTCGCAGGCGCTCGGCTTCGGCTTTCGCGCGGGCTTTCTCGGCTTGCTGCACATGGAGATCGCGCAGGAGCGTCTCGAACGCGAATTTGGGATCAACCTGATCGTCACCGCGCCGACGGTCGCCTACCAGGTGCGCACCGTTTCGGGCGAGCTGATGACGGTGGACAATCCGTCGTTGCTGCCGGACGAAAATGCGATCGAGGCGATCGAGGAGCCGTTCATCCTCACATCCATCCACATGCCCGAGGAGTATCTCGGCGCCGTCATGAAGCTGTGCGAGGACCGCCGCGGCATCCAACGCGACCTGCGCTTCCTGGGCGAGAAGCGCGTCATCCTGCACTACGAGTTGCCGCTTGCAGAGATCGTCTTCGACTTTTACGATCGGCTGAAATCGGTGAGCCGCGGCTATGCGTCATTGGACTACGAGTTTCTGGACTTCCGGGCCGGGCCTCTGGTTAAATTGGATATTCGGATCAACGGCGAGGTAGTGGACGCGCTTTCGATAATCGTGCATCGCGACAAGTCCTACGAACGGGGCCGGGCGTTGTGCGAAAAGATGCGCGAACTGATTCCGCGCCAGATGTTCGAAGTCGCGATTCAAGCCGCGATCGGCGCCAAGATTATCGCGCGCGAATCGGTAAAGGCCCTGCGCAAGAACGTCACCGCAAAGTGTTACGGCGGCGATATCACGCGAAAACGAAAGCTGCTCGAGAAGCAAAAGGAAGGCAAGAAGCGGATGAAACAGGTCGGGCGCGTCGAGATTCCGCAGGAGGCTTTCCTGGCCCTGCTCAAGGTCGGGGAGTAGGGCTGCCGTGGCAGAACCAGCGCGCAACATCCACAAAGCACAGCCGCCAAACGCCCGCGAGACCCCCGATCGCGCGCCCGCGCAGAAGTCCGTCGCGCGCGAGTACGGCGAGGCGATGTTCATCGCACTCGTGCTGGCAATTTTCATCCGCACGTTCTTCGTCCAGGCGTACAAGATTCCGTCGGGCTCGATGGAACCGACGCTGCTCATCGGCGACCACATCCTCGTCAACAAGATAATTTTCGGGCTGCGGATGCCGGATTCGATATTCGGCCTCGATATTCCCGGCCTCCCGCTCGGCAAGTATTTGTTTCATCTCGAACCGGTGCATCGCGGCGACGTTGTGGTGTTCGTCTTTCCGCCCGACCGCACCAAGGATTTCATCACGCGCGTGATCGGTGTCGCCGGCGACACGATCGCGGTGAAGAACGGCGTCGTGTGGCTCAACGGTTCGCCGATGCCCGACCCACACGGGCATTTCGAAGTCGCACCCCAGGATCGATCTCCTGTCTCGCCGCGCGACAACTTCGGGCCGGTCACCGTCCCGCCCGGCAAACTGTTTATGATGGGTGATAATCGGGACCGCAGCTACGACAGCCGCTTCTGGGGCTTTGTCGATCTCAACGACGTCGAGGGCCGCGCCACGATTATTTATCTGCCCTGGAATGAAGAGAAAGCGGACGGCGCGTCGATGCTGAGCGACGTTCTGTTGTGGTTCGAATACATCAGGTGGGATCGAATCGGGATGATCGTGCACTAGCCCGGAAAAGCCGAACCCGAAGAGGAAGCATCAGGTGGCGGAAGAAGCGGTGAACAGGATTGGCGCGATCCTCGAGGAGTTGGGCGCCCGATTCGAACTCGTAGTCGAGGCGGTTTCGGGATTCGGCGGGCGCCTGGACATCTTGCGCGATGAGATCTTCGGGCAGTTCGCGGAAGTCGGCGGCCAGATTCGTTTCCTGTCCGAGCAGATTGCCGAGAACCGCAGGGGAATCGCCGCCACCCGCGACGATCTCGGCGCCGAGATGATCAGGCTCGGCGAGGCGCTTGGCAAGGCGCGCATCGAGTTCCGCGACGAGCTGGTCGCCGCCGAGACGGGACTGCGCGGCGAATTTGCCGCTCGCGCCACCGAATTCAGGGAAGAAGCGGCGCGTGCTGCGGCGTCCACCGGCAAACAGGCAGCGGACTCAGGCGGCGAGACGACCAGGATTCTCAAACGCGAAATCGCGGCGTCGGCCGAGATGGCGGCGAAGAAGCTCGGTGCCGAGCTCAAGCAGACCATCAAGGCGCTGGCGAACCTCGCCCGCAAGTTCGACCGCTTCGACGATCGGATCACAGTTCAGACGCGCGACCAGGACCAACGCCTGCGAAAACTAGAGCGCAAACGCGGCGCGTAGCCCGCGTCGCTCGGGCAAGTGCGGGATCATGCCGCTTTACGAAGCCGATCGACACGAACGATTGATCGGCACAGCGTGGAACGAAGATCGCGCGCGTGAAGCTATCGATCGAATCGTCTCCGACGCGCACGAAGACTTCAGCACTGACGATCTGTGGCCAATCCATCCGTTGGATCGCTCGCCCGAGCGGCCGCCCGATTCCATCAAGTACATGTACCACGGCGCGGCAGGCGTCATCTGGGCGCTTAACTATCTCAATGAGACAGGCGCCACGAGTGCGCATCGCGATTATCTTCCTGCCGTGCGCCAACTGATTCCGCGAATTCGTGACGACCTGGCCAAGTACCCGGCAC
>JBOHWI010000065.1:0-2840 GCA_050736675.1 Binatus sp. (SeqCode) | reverse complement strand
GTGCTCTTGATTCCATCTCGTAGTCCTCAATGAGCCTCGACGCCGACGTAATCGTACTTGGAGCGGGACCCGCTGGATGTGCGGCTGCCATCAGGCTCGTCGCCGCGGGCTACAAAGTGATCGCGCTGGAGCGCAAGGAGCGCGAGGACGGCGAAGATATTACGTCGGGCGAGGTGCTCGTTGTACCGACGCAGAATGAATGCGCGCAGTTGGGGGTCAAGTTCGAAGGGGATTGGGTGCTCGACCGGATCGCCGGCTTCCGCAACGTCTATCCCGATCTGTCGTGGACGTACCATCCGATCCCGACCTCGACCTGTCCGGTGCAGGTTGACCGCGGCGGATTCAACGCGGCGCTGCGCCGCCGACTGGTCGAAGTGGGCGGGCGGCTAATCTGGAACGCGCGAGTCACCGACCTCCAATTTCTCGCCGACGCCGCCGTAGCAATCACCGCCGACCGTAACCGGTACTCTGCACGGATGCTGATCGATGCGGGCGGCCGTTACGCGCCGTCGCTGCGTGTTTTGAATCTGAAATCCGAGGACCCGGAGTTTTCGCAAATCGGTGTCGCGGTGTTCTTCAAGTCGTTCGACGGCACTCCGCTGCATACGTGGGACCGTCATCTGTACGGCGCGCGCGGCGCGATGATCAGCGGCTCGCGGATTCGGCCGGGGCTGTATCGGTACATCCTCGAGGCGGACCTGGCCGCGAAGCAGACCGATCACCTCGGCGCGATCGAATACTACGAATCGGTCGCGCGACAGCACGATCCGTGGCTCTACGAGCGCATCATGAGGGAGCCGCGAGTGGGCAGGCAATGGTCGATGGCGCCGCTGGGATATCGCGTCAGCGCGGTCGCGCGCGACCGTCTGCTGCTGGTGGGAGACGCGGCGGGATATTTGTCGCCGATAACGGGTCAGGGCAATGAATTCGCGGTGCGAACGGGGCGGCTGGCCGCAATCGCGGCCGACAATGCTCTGCGCAGCGGCGACCTCTCGGCGGGCGCATTCTCGTTGTACATCGAAGGGCGCAGATACGAGATCGAGCGGCAAGTCGATTACGTGCGGGCGCAGTTGCGAATCCTGCGCGACCGCGACGCGCTGCTGAGGGCCTCGCGCGATGACGAGTATCGCGCATCGGTGTTCGGCCCGTACGGGATTACAGCGACCGAGCGCGGCTCCCTGGTGTGAATTCGCGGACGAGGAGCTATTAATTTTTATCCGGTTCCCCTTCCCGCGCGGGAAGGGGAACCGGATAGGAAAAGGGCGCGCGGGAACACGGGGCTGTTCGCTAAGCGAGGCGTCCAAGGACGCCATCCACAGCCTTATCCACAGGGGTTGCAATTCCC
Organism: Binatus sp. (SeqCode); assembly: GCA_050736675.1. Lineage (GTDB taxonomy): Bacteria > Desulfobacterota > Binatia > Binatales > Binataceae > Binatus. The sequence goes on along the minus strand of JBOHWI010000065.1, from coordinate 1,495 downwards.
TGAGATCTGATTAAGCTGCGATTAGCACTCAGGCGTTGCGAGTGCCAATTGACAAAACCCGGACAGTAATTAACTTTCCGACGGCTGGAATCGTCCAGTCTAACAACATTTTTCGTAAGCCAAGGAGGCTGCTGGTTCACCAATGAAAGGACTAAGACCACTGGGAGATCGAATTCTCGTCAAGCGGGTCAAGGAAGAGGAGCGGACCAAGGGTGGAATAATCATCCCGGACACCGCCAAGGAAAAGCCCCAGGAGGGCAAGGTTGTCGCCGTCGGCAAGGGTAAACGTGACGACGACGGCAAGCTGATTCCCATCGAAGTGAAGGCCGGGGACAAGATCCTGTTCGGCAAGTACTCGGGCAGCGAGTTCAAGCTCGAAGGCGAAGACCTGCTCATCCTGCGCGAGGACGACATCCTGGGAATCATCGAGTAGGGATTGATGCCCATTCGCCACCGAGTTCCAGTTTCCAACCACTGAAAACAAAAATAGGAGAGGCAAAAGAACCATGCCTGCAAAGATAGTTCGTTTTGGACAAGAATCGCGCGAGAAGATCCTCAAAGGGGTCAACGTTCTCGCCGATGCCGTCACGGTGACGCTCGGTCCCAAGGGCCGCAACGTCGTGTTGGAAAAGAGCTTCGGCGCTCCGACCGTGACCAAGGACGGCGTAACAGTCGCCAAGGAAATCGAGCTCGAAGACAAGTTCGAGAATATGGGCGCGCAGATGGTCAAAGAGGTCGCGTCGAAGACCTCCGACGTCGCCGGCGACGGCACCACCACCGCCACCGTGTTGGCCCGCCAGATTTTCACCGAGGGCATCAAGATGGTCGCCGCGGGGCACGATCCGATGTCGCTCAAGCGCGGAATCAATCGCGCGGTCGAGGCGATTACCGGCGAGCTCAAGAACCTGTCGAAGCCGACCAAGGATCGCAAGGAAATCGCGCAGGTCGGAACCATCTCGGCCAACAACGACTCGACCATCGGCGACATTATTGCCGAAGCGATGGAGAAAGTCGGCAAGGAAGGCGTGATCACGGTTGAAGAGGCGCGCGGACTGGAGACCCAGCTCGAAGTGGTCGAGGGCATGCAGTTCGACCGCGGCTACCTGTCGCCGTATTTCGTCACCGATCCGGAGCGGATGGAAGCGAAGCTCGACGACGTGTTCATCCTGATTCACGAGAAGAAGATCTCGTCGATGAAGGACCTGCTGCCGATCCTCGAGACGATCGCCAAGACCGGCAAGCCGTTCCTGATTATCGCCGAGGATATCGAAGGCGAGGCGCTGGCGACCCTGGTCGTCAACAAGATTCGGGGCACGCTGTCATGCGTCGCGGTCAAGGCGCCGGGCTTCGGCGATCGGCGCAAGGCCATGCTCGAGGACATCGCGATTCTGACCGGTGGCAAGATGATCGCCGAGGAGCTCGGGCTTAAGCTCGAGAACATCACGCTGCAGGACCTCGGACGCGCCAAGCGGCTGGTGGTGGATAAGGACAACAC
>JBOHWI010000064.1:0-3159 GCA_050736675.1 Binatus sp. (SeqCode) | reverse complement strand
TACTCATTCCGATCAGGACGTGAGTGCGCTCGATGGAACGAATCGAACCCGGCGAAATGGTCCAGCGTCTGACCGGCTTCATCCGCACGGAGGGCCGCTTCGAGAGCGTCGCGATCGAGAATTTTCGCAGGATGCCCGGCGGCGCGTCCCGCGAGATCTGGTCGTTCGACTGCGAAATGAAGCGTGGCGCCGAAACGAGTCGGCGCGCGATGGTGCTGCGGCGCGACCCCGGCGCTCACAACATCTCTACCAATCGCCGTCACGAGTTCCTGGTAATTCGCGCCGCTTTCGAAGAGCGGGTCCCGGTCCCTGAAGTCTTTTGGTGTTCCGAAGATCCCGCCGTTCTCGGCTCCGCCTTCTTCATCATGGAACGCGTCGAGGGCGAAACTCTGGCGCGCCGTCTGCTCCGCGATGACACTTACGTCCGCGCGCGCAAGGCGATGCCGACGCAGTTAGCCGAAATCCTCGCGAAGATTCATCGAATCGACCCGGTCAAGCACCAACTCGACTTCCTGGCGGAGCCGGGCGAGAATGCGGCGCTGACCGAAGTCAAACGCTACGAGGAGACCTTTAGACGCCTCGCGCTCGAACCGCATCCAGCGTTCGAGTTGACCTTCCGATGGCTCCTGAAGCGGGTGCCGAAGACGCCGCGCAAGACGCTCGTGCACGGCGATTATAGAATCGGCAATGTTGTTTTCGGCCCCGAAGGCGTCCGCTCGATCCTCGATTGGGAACTCGCGCATCTTGGCGATCCGATGGAGGACGTCGGATGGATGTGCGTGCGTGCGTGGCGTTTCGGCAACGATCAGAAGCCGCTCGGAGGCCTCGGCACTCGCACGGATTTCTTCCGCGCCTATGAGAAAGCCAGCGGCACTGCCGTCGATCCGGAAGCGGCGCGCTTCTGGGAGGTCTTCGGCAATCTGCGCTGGGGCATAATCACCATCAGTCAGGCGCGTACCCATATCGACGGATTCGTTAAGAGTGTCGAGCTGGCGAGTATCGGCCGTCGGACTGCCGAAACAGAGCTCGAACTATTGAACCTGATCGAATAGCAACATGCTAATGTCATACGTAATGTGAGTAGTCGATATGCAGGACCGGCCAACCTCGGTTGAATTGCTCGAAGCCGCCGCCGACTTCGTCGATCGCGAGCTCGTACCGACAATCGAGGGTACCCGCCAGTTCCAGGCGCGGGTCGTCGCCAACGTTATGCGAATCGTTGCGCGCGAAATACAGATGGAAGATCGATTCGCTCGGAGCGAGGTTAAAGCGCTGGCGCGGCTGCTCGGTCACGAGGCGCCGCACTTGCACAGTCTCGAGGATCTGCGCGCTGCCGCGGCCGGCATGGGCGAAGAGTTGACCGCGAAGATTCGCGCGGGCGAAGCGGACGACAACGACAGCGCCTGGCGCCGCGAAGTGCTTGCGGTCGTGCGTCAAAGCGTCGAGGACAAACTGCGCATCGCGAATCCGCGCTACCTCGACGCCGACATAGCCATTCGCAGCGCTGAGAAAGCGCGAAAGGAGATCTGACTAATGCCCGAACTCAAAGTAGTATTGGTCGAGCAAGACGACCTGATGCATCCCAACACCGGCGAATCCAATTTCAACGAGAGCGCATACTACAATTTCTTCGACCGCGGTCAGTGCCTCGGCGGCTTCGTCAGACTGGGTAATCGCGCGAACGAAGGCTACGCCGAAATGACCGCGTGCCTGTACCTGCCGGACGGGACCGTCGGTTTCATGTTCCAGCGGCCCGAGATCAAGAACAACGACGCTCATGACGCGGGCGGTGCAAAGTTCGAAGTCATCCAACCGTTCGAACTGCATCGGGTCAGCTATCGCGGCAAACTCTGCATTCTGAAGAATCCGCTCGAGATGGCGGATCCGGCAAGGGCGTTCAAAAGCAATCCCTACTCGCAAGCTGCGCTCGAGATTGAATACGCGGCCGCTTCTCCCGGATGGGGCGGCGAACTGCGCGAGAAAAGTGGAGATCGATGGGTATCGCCAGGAACGTCGGGCGACCCCGAAACGCAATTCGCCAAGGGACACCTGGAGCAGCTCGGTCGCGCAACCGGGAGGCTGGTGCTGACGACCGGCGGCAAGATCCGCGAGTTCAAAATCGACGCGCTCGGCCTGCGCGATCACAGTTGGGGACCGCGCTATTGGCAGGCGCCGAAGTACTATCGATGGCTCACGATGAACTTCGACGAGGGTCTCGGCGCGATGGCCACGATCACAGTGAATCGGGACGGCAGCGAGCGTCCGGGAGGGTTCATTGCGCGCGAGGGCCGGCCGTTTCTCAACGTCGTGAAGGTCGATGTTCAGACCGAATTCGTCGGCGAGCAGCAGCTGCACGACAAGATCAAAGTCACCTGTCATACCGCCGAAGGCGGATCGCCAATAGTCATTACCGGCAAAGTGCTATCCATGATTCCGCTGCGCAACCGCCGCGCCGGTATAGTCACTCGCATCGCCGAAGGTATGACCGAGTGGAACTGGGACGGCAAGATTGGCTATGGACTTTCTGAGTATCTCGATCACTTCGATGAATAGTCAGACGATTAGCGTCCGCGCTTCAGTGCGCGCAGACTTTCGGTGTAGGGCGGATACGCGATTCCTCGTTCGGTAATAATCGCGGTCACCAGCTCGGCGGGCGTGACGTCGAACGCGGGGTTGAACGTGCCGACGCCCTTCGGCGCGATTTGCTTGCCGCCGTATTCTGTGAGCTCGCGAGCGGAGCGCTCTTCGATCGGGATTGCCGCGCCGTTGGGACAGTCCAGGTCGATCGACGACAGCGGCGCCGCGACATAAAAGGGCACCCCGTGGCGCCGCGCCATGACCGCCAGCGGGTAGGTGCCGATCTTGTTCGCGACGTCGCCGTTGGCTGCCGTGCGATCCGTCCCCACCACCACGCAATTGATCTTGTTCTGCGACAGGACCGTCGCCGCCATGTTGTCGGCGATCACGGTCACCGGTATCCGATCTTTGTGAAGTTCCCATGCGGTCAGCCGCGAGCCCTGCAAAAACGGGCGCGTCTCGTCGGCGAACACCCGGATCTTTTTACCGGCGTCGCGCGCGGCGCGGACCACCCCGAGCGCCGTCCCGTAGCCCGCCGTCGCCAGCGCGCCGGCGTTGCAATGAGTCAGGACTGTTGCCGGG
>JBOHWI010000063.1:0-3372 GCA_050736675.1 Binatus sp. (SeqCode) | reverse complement strand
CTCCCACAGCTGCCCCGGATTCATCTCGCCCAGCCCCTTGTAGCGCTGGATGTCGACGCCTTTTTGCCCCGCGGCGAGCACAGCCTCCGCGACCGCCTTGAGCGTGTCGACGGTGGATTCGCCTTCGCCAATCTTCAGTCTGTAAGGCGCCCTGATCGCGTCGAACTCCGGACCGAGCCGGCGAATCTCGCGCAGCTCTCCGCTGTGCAACAGCGTCAGATCGACCACCGTCGGCGGCGTCGCGCCGTTTTGCGAATGGCTGAAGACGCCGCGCCAGTGCGCTTCGCCGTCGGCTTCGAGCTTGTACACGAGGTTGTCGTTCTTCGAATCCTTGCGAATTGCCTCGGCCATCTGCTTCGCGGCCTTCTCGGATTCGAAGTTTTCGTCGTCGATCGTCTTGTCGGACAACAGCTTGGCGAGCGTCGCGACTATCGAGCGTTCTTTCGAACGCCGCTCGAGCGCCTCGAACATTTTTTCGAAAAACAGCGCCTTGCGCACGATCGTCTTCAGCGCCGCGCCCTTGAACTCGCGCGCGTCCTTGCCCTTGCCCGCTTCGAACGTCACCGCCTCGGCGCCAAGATCGGTCAGATAATCCTCCAGCGCCGTCTCGTCCTTGAGATAGCGCTCGGTCTTGCCTTTCTTGGCGCGGAACAGGGGAGGCTGCGCGACGTAGAGATAACCGTTCTCGATAATCTCGATGAACTGCCGGAAGAAAAACGTCAACAGCAGCGTGCGGATATGCGAGCCGTCGACGTCCGCGTCGGTCATGATGACGATGGTGTGATAGCGCAGCTTGCCCAGGTCCTTGTCGGTGCCGATTCCCATTCCGAGCGCGGTGATGAGGATGCGCAGCTCCTGCGACGAGAGCATCTTGTCGATGCGCGCGCGTTCGACGTTCAGGATTTTTCCCCGCAGCGGCAGGATTGCCTGCGTCTTGCGATCGCGGCCCTCTTTCGCTGTCCCGCCTGCCGACGCGCCCTCGACCAGGTACAACTCGCTCAGCGCCGGGTCGCGCTCCTGGCAATCCGCGAGCTTGCCCGGCAGCGATCCGGAATCGAGCGCACCCTTGCGCCGCACGAGCTCCTTGGCTTTGCGCGCGGCCTCCCGCGCGGTGGCTGCTTCGACCGCGCGCGCGACGATCTTCTTCGCGACCGGCGGCGTCTTTTCCAGGAACTCGCCGAGCTTCTCGTTCACCAGCCCCGACACGATTCCTTCGACTTCGGAGTTGCCGAGCTTGGTCTTGGTCTGGCCCTCGAACTGCGGCTCGGCGATCTTGATGCTGACGATTGCGGCGAGGCCTTCGCGAGTGTCGTCGCCTTCCAGCCGCATTTCCTTATTCTTGAACAGATTATTCTTGGTCGCGTAGTTGTTGATCGTTCGCGTGAGCGCGCCTTTCAGTCCCGACAGGTGCGTCCCGCCCTCGGCGGTGTGGATGTTGTTGGCGTAGGTGAAAATCACCTCGTGGATGGCGTCGGTCCATTGCAGTGCGACTTCGACGTCGACGCCCTCGCGCACGCCCTTGAAGAAAATCACGTCGTGGAGCGCTTCGTTGCTCTTACTCAGCGTCGCGACGTACTCCGCGATTCCACCTTCGTAGTGGAACTCTTCAGCCTTGTTGATTCGTTCGTCGCGCAGCCTGATCCGCAGTCCGGCGTTGAGGTAGGCCATCTCGCGCAGATAGCGCGCGATAATTTCGTACTTGAACTTTATCTCGGGAAATATCTTCGAGTCGGGCGTGAAGGTGGTCTTGGTGCCTTTGCTGTTGGTTTTGCCGCGCTCTTCGACCTTGGTTTTCGGAAGTCCGCGTTCGTAGCGCTGAAAATAAATCTTGCCGTTCTTGTGGACTTCGACTTCGAACTCGTCGCTGAGCGCGTTGACGACCGACGCGCCCACGCCATGCAGTCCGCCCGAGACTTTGTACGCGCTCTTCTCGAACTTGCCGCCGGCGTGAAGCACCGTGTGCACGACTTCCAGCGCCGAGCGCTTTTCCGTCGGGTGCATATCGACCGGGATTCCGCGGCCGTTGTCCTCCACCGAAATCCGATCGTCGCTCAAAACTACGACGTTGATTTCAGTGCAGTGGCCGGCCAGCGCTTCGTCGACCGAGTTGTCCACGATCTCGGTGACGAGATGATGCAGCCCGCGCTCGGCGGTGTCGCCGATGTACATCCCGGGGCGTTTGCGAACTGCTTCGAGTCCTTCGAGAACCTTGATGGACTCGGCGCCGTAGCCGTCGGCCGATTGTTTATTTGCCATAGAAAAGGACGAGCGATGGACTACCTTTCCCGCATCCCCACCACCTCTCAGAATTGTATTGATCTATGGCATTAAAGTAAAGGAGACGAGGGTCGGTCACTCATCTTATCAAACGCTATTTGAATACGAGTCTTGTGGATAGGAAATCAGCCTCTTAGCGGGCATTTTCTGTCGCATTGGCGTAGCGATTTGTGAGCGTTTCAATAAAAGGTGATGGTGCCTATTACAGAACAACATTTTGCGAAATCGGATACGCACAGATCGAAGCTAAAAACAGTCACAATCACGGCAACTTTTTTTCACTCGCAGGCGCGCTGTATTCCGTCGAAGAATTGCCACCACATATCAAGCGAGCGCTCGACCGCGGCCCATACCTTGGCGCGCTCCACCTCGCTCATGGGAGTGTGGCTGAGAATGTTATCACCCACGTCGCTGTGATCGCGATCGGCGATCTCGTGCACGTCGAAAAACGCGACTTGCTCGCGCGAAAGTCCATAATGTTTTTCGAGCGCGCGCGCGAAAGGCGCGAAGTTGCCCGGCACCTGGCCCTCCGCAGCGAGATTGATCGCGCCGATTCCCTCCGCGAACGATCGATCTTTGGTCGAGAGCTCGAACCAGTCGATCAACGCCGCCGTCGAGGGCAGCGCGTTGCCGTGAATCATGTCCTCGCGGCTCAGCCCCAGCCCGAGCCCAAGGCGTATGAACAATTCAGGATGCGGTGCGCTGCCGGAAATTTTGCCGGTCTCCTCTTCGTACAGGCTCTCCGCAAGCTTCACCCGCTCTTCCGCGTTGACGCATCGCGAATGCAACGCGCTCAGCGCCCGCGGAAACTCACGCACTTGCAGAAAGAACTGAGTCGCAAAAGTGCACAGGCCGGTCTGCGACACTCCTCCCTCACCGATACGATGCCATATCGGATGACGCCCGAAGGAGCGCCGCTCCTTGACCATCGCAAAAATCTCGCGCACGAAGACGTCATTAGCCGCCATGGTGAGACCTCATACCGCGAATGTACGAAAGAGCGGAGCTAATGTGAAGCGCGGACGCGCGTCGCGGGATTCGTATGCGGGGCTGCGCGCCCCGCACCCGCGGCAGGGGTGACCCCTGCACCCAATG
>JBOHWI010000062.1:0-5619 GCA_050736675.1 Binatus sp. (SeqCode) | reverse complement strand
GTCTCGCCGTCGATATCTTCAACAAAACCGAAATCGACGAGCTGGTCATGCGAAACGTGCGCGAGTTTCTGATTGCGCCGGATCTCTCGATCGCGCAGCGATGGTACGGCGTGTACGCCAAGCATCGGGACAAACCCTGGGTCGCGATCGACGCCGCGCCCGGAGTTCGCATCGTCACCGCGGTCGGCGGCTCCGGGATGACGCTGTCGTTCGGCCTGGCCGAACGGATGATTCGCGAGATGAATATATAATGATGCAGTTCTACTCGGGTCCGGTGAAGGCCGTCATTCTCGATTGGGCGGGCACGACCGTCGATCACGGCAGCCTCGCGCCGGTCCGCGTTCTGCAGCACGTATTTGCCGCCCGCAGCGTTCCCATTTCGGAGGCGGATGCGCGGCGCGACATGGGCATCCTCAAAAAGGACCACATCCGAAAGATCCTATTCGCGCCCGGCGTTGCAGCAAGATGGCGCGGCAGCGTCGGGCACGCGCCGACCGAGGCGGATGTCGAGGAGTTGTTCGCGGACTTCATTCCGCTGCAACTCGAATGCCTGGTCAAATACTCAACCGTGATTGACGGAGTCGCGGAGACAGTCGCGCGCATCCGCAAACGCGGAATCAAGATCGGCAGCACCACCGGATACACGCGCGCGATGCTCGATCTCGTCCTGCGGCCCGCCGCCGAGCAGGGCTACGCGCCGGACTGCGCGATCACGCCGGATGATGTCGGCGCCGGGCGCCCGCATCCGTGGATGATCTTCGCAAATGCAATCCGCCTGCAGGTCGAGCCGCTCGCGGCTATCGCGAAAATCGGCGACACCCCGGTCGATATCGAGGAAGGCTTGCGCGCAGGCGTGTGGACGATTGGCGTCGCCCGCACGGGCAACATGATCGGGCTGTCCGTCGAAGACTTCGCCGCGCTCGCACCCGCAGCACAGGCGATTCGTCTGGAAAACGCACGGACTCAACTCGCGGCCGTGGGCGCGCACGAAGTGATCGACGCGGCCGCCGATTGCGAAGGAGCTCTCGATGCGATCGAGGCGCGCATCCGCAACGGCGAGCGTCCGTAGACTCAGGGCAGGAGCAGAATCTGAAGCTGGCTCCGATTGAAGAAGGATATCTGCAGATTTGCCTTCAAAACGAGATAAGTCCGGCCGAGAGCTCCATGCTCATCTCCTGGAGCAGACTTGTTGAGAAAGCTGTCCCAAGCGTTGGCATTTCCGTATTGAAACGGATCTGGACTTCCAGGAGGCGCTTGAGCCAGGGTGACGCCTGACGACAGGAGAATTGCAACCAAAAGAAGCCAGAGCTTGGACATGGTCCCCCCGTTTTCGGAACGACTCGTCAGAGTCCCGTCCAACAAAGTACCCAGTACGGACATTTCGTCTCAGTTCGGTATCACCGCTCTTCAGTGCCAGGATGCGTCCTTTGCAGATCCAGAGCACGATTGATCGCGTCCGCGCACCGGGGATCGGAGACGGGAACGGCGGCATGGTTTGCCAATGCTTGCGCGAGCTTCTGGTTGCAATCGCTGTTCGGAATGAGCACTATCTCTCCACCAACAAGAATCGACAGCCCGGGCGCGGGATGGATGATTTGCCCGACCATTGCAGGATTCTTGACACCGCTCGCCGTGCTTGCTTCTGGCTGAGCGGGCGTCAGTTGGCTACTAGGCGCGGCGCCGCCTGGAGTCATTGTCCCAGTCGGAACCTGCGCTTGCGCCTGAGCAAGGCACAAGACCAACACCACGACTACAAACGACAAAAGAGACCACTTCAAAGGTTGCCCTCTCCTTTCAGCCTCGCGGCCGTCAGTAGCGGGGGGCGCGGCGGGTGATTGGGCCGTCTGCGCTGAGCATGATGTGGGTCAGGGTTTGTTCGTCGTGGTTCATGCGCCATGACAGCAGCTTCTGCGCGTATTCGAGGACCAGGGGCGCGTACGTGGGGTCGCCGGCGAGGTTTACGAACTCGTTTGGGTCCTTTTGCAAATCGAAGAACAGCGGCGGCAGATTCGTGAAATGAACATACTTGTAGCGATCGCCGCGGACGATGTTCATCGTGCACTGATGCATCGTGAGGCCTAGCGCGCGCTCCGCCGAATCGTCGGCCGGATCGCGAAAGTCGAACTCCCAGTGCGCTTCGCTGCGCCATCTCACGGGACGCCCTGCGCCGTCGAGAAATGGCTCGAGTGAAGCGCCGTCGCATTGCACCGGAACGTCGGCGCCGAGCGCTTCGAGCATCGTCGGCATGATATCGACGTTTTCGGTGAACGCCGAAACGATCGTGCCGCGCTCAGCGTCGGCTTGCGGCCGCGGATCGCGAACGATCAGCGGGATGTGATAGGAGCCGTCGAAGTAGCCGCACTTGCCAATGAGCCAGTGGTCGCCGATCTGCTCGCCGTGATCCGAGGTGAAGATGATGAGCGTCGAATCCCAGCGCCCCGATTCCTTTAGAAACCGAAGCAGCCGGCCAATCTCCGCGTCGACTCGGGTCATGAGTCCGTAGTAAACGGCTTTCAGCCGCCGGAGCCGCTTTTCATTGTCCGTCGCTCTGTAGATTCGGAGTCCCAACTGATGCGCGAGCCATGGATGCTGACGGGCCTCATCTTCTGCCGTGGCGAGGCGAGCGAAGCCCGGCACGGTCGCGGGATCGTACGTCGAATTGTACGGCTCGGGCGCGACGAACGGCGGATGAGGCCGCAGAATCGACAAGTGAGCGACGAACGGACCGCTCGCGCTCCTGATGTAGTCGATCGTTTGTCCAACCAGGAACGCGGTGTCGTCGAATTCCGCCGGATACTTGAGCGGCTTGGGATGCGCCGCGCCATCTTCGTAGTCCGGGCCCGAGTCGCGATTGCCGTACGCGAAACGAATATCCGGCGGCACGTCGAAGCCGCGCGCCTTGAGCCCATCGGTCCACGGCGTCGGAGTGCCGATCATCAGGCATACTGGCCGGATGCCGGGCAGAGGACCCTCGTAACTTTTGAGCCACGGATCGCCGGCGTCGAGACCGCGCGGATCCTGACTGGTGTCGGTATAGCCAAAGAGCACCGGATCGTAGCCGTGCGCGGCGGCCTCCTTTGCCCAGTTGGTGTGGCGCGCATCGAGCGGAGTCCCATTGGTCCCGGAGCGATGATTCTGCAGATACATCCCGGTGTGGAGCGACGCGCGACTGGGACCGCACGGAACGGCGTTGGCGAAGTGGCGCCGAAAAAGCACGCCGTCGGCCGCGAGCGCGTCGAGATTTGGCGTGCGAACTACAGGATGGTCGAGCGCTGAAAGACAGTCGCCGCGCCATTGGTCGGCGGTGATAAACAATACATTGAGCGGCGATGACATATGCGGGCTACGTCGCGAATACTAACCGCCGCATCGACATTGCGTCCAGCGCGGGACCTGAGGGTGAAAGCGTCGTCAATTTTTAGTAAGCATTGGCAAACCATATGGACGAGCGACGCCCCAAAGAAATTGCCGACCGCCTGATGAATGCGGCGCAGACCAGCAAAGCGATCGACCCGCCGGCGGCGGCCAACAAACTCTCGATCGCCGACGCGTATCGGATTCAGATGATCAACGTCGAGCGCCGCATCGCGGCGGGCCGCCGAGTCGTCGGGCGCAAGGTGGGTTTGACCAGTATCGCGATGCAGAAAATGTTCGGAGTCAGCGAACCTGACTTCGGCCATCTGTTCGATGACATGATTTTGGCGGACGACAGCGAATGCGCGGTCGGCGCGCTTATGCTGCCGCGAGTCGAGCCGGAGATCGCGTTCGTGCTGTCGCGCGAACTGCGCGGCCCCGGCATCCAGCGCGACGATGTGATCGGCGCAACCGAGTATGTGACGCCGGCCCTCGAGATAATCGACACCCGCATCCGCGATTGGAAGATCACGCTCGCGGATACGATCGCGGATAACGCATCGTCGGCCCGGGTGGTGCTCGGCAAAGAGAGAATTTCACCGACAGCGCACGACCTCGCGAGCGTCGCGATGACGCTGGAAAAGAACGGCGCCACGGTAGAACAAGGCGTCGGCGCCGCCGTCATGGGACATCCTGCGGAACCGGTCGCCTGGCTCGCCAACAAGCTCGCCGAGTTCGGACAATCCCTGGCCGCCGGCAGCATCGTGATGCCGGGTGCGTTGTGCCGCGCGGTCGAAGTGTGCGCGGGCGATTCAGTGACGGCGCGTTTCGGCCCGCTGGGCGTGGTCGGCGTAAGATTCGCTTGAAACCTTAGTCTGATCGGACGTTGCAACGCAGACGGCTGGTCGCGAACGATTGCGATGCGACGTGAACTCGTCGCGGAGGATTCGATGAACGCTGGCGCTACTCCCATTCCCGAAGGCAAGTACGCCGCAACCGACGGCGGGCTCAAGATTCACTATCACGAAGCCGGTAGCGGCGAGCCGATCGTGTTCCTTCACGGGAGCGGACCCGGTGCGAGTGGGTATAGCAACTTCAAGGGCAACTTCCCGGTGTTCGCGGCGAGTGGCTATCGAGCGATCGTGCCGGACCTGCCCGGATTTGGTTTATCCACGAAACCTGACACCCACTACGTACTGGATTTCTTCGTCGAGGCCGTACACGGTTTGATCAGCAAGCTTGGTATCAGCCAATGCACGCTCCTTGGAAATTCGTTGGGCGGCGCGATCGCGCTCAACTACACGCTGGATCATCCGAACATCGTCAGCAGGCTGATCCTTATGGCGCCCGGCGGAATCGAGGAGCTTCCGGCCTACCTGCAGATGGAAGGCATCCGGAGGATGATCGAAGTCTTCTCGGCGGGGCCGATGGATACCGAGTCGATGCGCCGTTTGCTGACGCTGCAGTTGCACGACCCGTCGCACATCACTACGGAGTTGCTCGCCGAACGCGTCGGCGTGTGCGCGACGCAGCCGCGCACGGTGCTATCGACGATGCGCGTACCCAACATGGCCGAGCGGCTCGGCGAAATCCGCTGCCCCGTGCTGGGCTTCTGGGGCATCAACGATCGTTTCAATCCCGTCGGCGGCGCGATGAAGATTCTCGAGCGATGCCCGCAAGCGCGCTTCACCCTGCTCAACCGATGCGGTCACTGGGTGATGGTCGAGCACCGCGATTTGTTCAATCGCACCTGCATCGATTTCCTCCGCAACGGCTAGAGCTTTAATCCGGAAAGCGCACGCGGACCTTTGCGCTGTCGGGAATCGCCTGGCACGCCAGTATCCAATTCTGTTCCAGGTCGTTCTTGTCCAGCACTTGATTGCGGCGCAAATGGACCTCGCCCGCCTCGAGCGTGCACATGCACGAGCCGCACGCGCCGCTCTGACATGAATGCGGCGCCTTCAGTCCGGCGCGCAGCATCGCGTCGAGAATCGACTCGGCGCGCGAGCAGCTCAGTTCGTGATGCACGCCGTCAAGTTCGACCTCGAGCTGAATTTTTTCAATGCTGGCGTCTGGCTCTACTACGGCTCCTGCGTCTTCCTCGTCCGGGAGCGAGACGAAACGCTCGACGTGAATTCGCGACGGTGTGACGCCAAGCCCGCGCAGTGCTTCGAGCGCGCATTCCATGAACGCCTCGAGACCGCATACGTAGCAGTCGGCGCCGATCCATGGCCGCGAAAGTTCCGCGAGCTGCGCCGTCGTCGG
>JBOHWI010000061.1:0-3244 GCA_050736675.1 Binatus sp. (SeqCode) | reverse complement strand
CTAACTCGATCCGCAGCCGCTTGACCTCGTCGCGCAGGTCGCGATTTTCCAGCGCGCGCGAGACGATCAGCAGCAACTCGCTGTTGCTGAAGGGCTTGGTGATGTAGTCGAACGCGCCGAGCTTCATCGATTCCACTGCGGTCTGAATCGATCCGAACGCCGTGATGATGACTACCGGCAGGTCGGGCGCGGTCCGCTTCAGCTCGGCTTGCAAGCCGTGCCCGCTCATTCCGGCCATTCGCAGATCCGAAATCATCACGTCGGGCGCTTCCCGCCCGACTATCGCCAGGGCCTCATGCCCCGAGTGCGCGCTCAGCGGACGGTATCCTGCCTGGCGCAGAATGTCGCACAGCGCGCCGACCATATCGTGATCGTCATCGACTACGAGGATTGTGGCCTGCTCGCTATGCACGCCGCTGCTGCCGGGACCCACGCTCATGTTCGACCGTCTCGCTCGCCGCCATCGGGATGGCGACCACGAACCGCGACCCCGACGACCCTGAGCTGAACGTTATCTCGCCGTCGTGCTCGCGTACTATAGACTGGCTGACCGCCAGACCCATGCCCGTTCCCTTGCCCGGCTCCTTGGTGGTGAAGAAGGGCGAGAACAGGCGCGCCTCGTGCTCGGGAGCGACGCCGGCACCGGTGTCCTCGAATGCCAGCGTCGCGCGCGAGCCGTCGCGCGCTTGTTCCGCATCCGCAGCGACTCGCAGCGTTCCGCCGCCGCGATTCATCGCGTCCAGCGCGTTCATGATCATGTTGACGAAGACCTGTTCGATCTGGTCGGCATCGCAATTCACCGGCAGCGGATTTTCGCCGAGTTGCACGACGGTCCTCACGTTGCGCCGCGCGGCTTCCGGCTCCATCAGAGTCAGCGCGCGCTCGGCGATCGTTCTCAGATCGCAGATTGCCTTGTGCGACTCACTCTTGCGCGCGTAGTCGAGGAGCATCCTGACGATTCGCGCGATTCGATCGATCTGGCGGACGATGATGCCGAGCTTGGCGCGCGCCTCCGGCGAAATTGCCTGATCCTGCTGCAGGTCTTCCGCGCGCACGCGGATTACTCCCATCGGCGTGCCGATTTCATGCGCAAGGCCGGCGGCCAGCGCGCCGATCGTGGCAAGGCGGTCCGCGCGTTGCAGCTCGCGCTCGAGTTCCAGTTCGTGCCGGTGCCGTTGCTCGAGATCGGAGCGCGCGCCGATGAGTTGCTGATCGAGCCTGCCAAACTCCTCGCCGAGTTGTTCCACTTCGCTGCCCGCGCTCCGCTCCGAATCATCCGCCGAAAATCTCATAACTCTCGCCGACAGCTCGGCCAGCGGACGCGAAACGTAACGATTAACCATCAGCGGTATGACCGTAGCGATGACGACCATCAGCACGATTGCGACGGCTGTCGACGCGACGGTCTGCGCGCGGATGTCGCGTCGCACCTTGGTCCAGTCCTGAACCTCCAGCAGGTAGCCGATGACCTCTCCGCCCTTTCCCTTCAGCGGAACCAATTCGCAGAACCAGTTTTTCGCGCCTGCGGTCGGGCCGAACTCAGTGGACTTGCGTTGCACGAGTTGCACTCGCGCCGCATCGACGAGCGCCGCCGGGAAGTCCGGCGATGAACGCCAGAGTGTGCCGTCCTTTCGGAGCAAGGCGCTTCGCGTTCCTTCTGCATCCATTTTCCTGAATGCGTCGTCGATTTTGTCCCATTCCTGGGCAATCACTCCTTCGTCAACCGCCGGCGCCACGCCGGAGCTTACGGTGCGGGCCGATTGCTTCATCTCATTTAGATAGACATTGGACCACGCGATGCTCCAATACGTATACGCCGCCACTACCGGCATCACGCAGAGCAACAGGACAAGCGTCAGCCGCGTGCCGATTCTCACGGCCGCTGCCCCATTCGAAAACGCGCCACGAAGTTCCTCATCGCGTCAACTCTGATCTCGGCGAAGCCCCCAAGGTCTCCCGCCAGTTATATGCCATCGCCCACGTTCCGCCTAAACCGCCGCATCGCGAGACTTTCGGGAACAATTCCTCTGGGCGATCGGGAATTATGACCCACTATTTCGTTCTTCTCGAAAAAAGTCGCGATGAGTGCTGCCGGACGATCCACGGCCTCCACGACTTGAGCAAGATTACGCCCATCTAATGCGAGGTTGTCGCGATGCGCAAAGCTCTGCGCGAAACCGCAGTCCAATAGGCACATCACTTGCTGACTCTGTTCGAGACGGCGGCCCGCCTGTGGACTTGGCCGCGCAATGTCTGGGGACAAGGTGCCGGTCAAGCGGTAGGGGACCCCGGGCCGCCGTACTTACGAGGATCAACCCGGCGACGATTCAATGAAATCGAAACACGCGCAGACCGCATTTGCGGAGTCAAAGATGAATCAGGTCTCTTTGCTCAACCGGCCAAAGGCAATCGAGGCCGGACTTTTTTCGTGGGGAATTCCGGAGCAGACCGCCAGGCAGCTGACCGAGCATCATACCGAACTCAATTACGGACCCGGACAGTTGATCTTCAGCCAGGGCTCGCCGGCCGACATCGTGCTCTGGGTCGTCAAGGGCGTGGTTCGCGAGGTCTGCCCGAATCCGAACGGCTCGCAAACGCTGGTGCGGCTCGCAACCGCCGGCGACATCCTCGGGCTGGCCGATAAGCTCAACCAGAAGGGTCAGTGGATTAGGCGTTTCGAAGCCTGGACGGCGAGCAAGTGCGTGCTCGCGGTCGTTACGCGCGACTTCGTGCGCAGTCTCCTCAAAGGCATGAACCCGGACGAACTACTGGGGCTATCCGAGCGCATGAACTCCGCATCTTCGGAATGGGTCCAGTACTACGCGACGTTCCTGGGTCTCTCTTATCGCGAGCGGATTGAAATCGTGATGGCGGAGCTCGGACGCAAGTTCGGCATCCCGGACAGCGACGGCGTTCTGCTCACTTTCGAACCTACCCATTCCGATCTGGCGGAAATGATCGGAAGCTCTCGTCCGGTGGTCGGCCGCGTACTGACAGAGCTAATCGAGGATGGAGAGATCGAGCGCCGCGAGCGCAAATATATTTTGCTGCGCGGCGGAGCAATTGAAGCTGCAGTGAACGGAGACTCTCACGTCGCCAGGGCGCAGGTGCCGCCAAGCATCCAGCCGGCAGCATCGAGCCTGCGTAATATTCCCCTTCAGCGTCAACACAGGTGGGGCCGTCAGTCGTAAAGCCCGCGGTCTTCATTTTCCGAGTGGGCGACCGATCTGCTAGAAGCCTGCAA